>JALRBG010000174.1 GCA_023257855.1 Pseudomonadales bacterium
TCCGAGGGCAACCTGGGAGTTGCCAATGCCCTCATGCAGCACCTTGCCCAGAAACTACCGATCTCGCGATGGCAGCGCGACCTGACCGATTCCACGGTACTGCGCACCATCGGTGTCGGCCTTGCCCATAGCATTATCGCTTACCAGGCCAGCCTGAAGGGCATCGGCAAACTGCTCATCGACAGGGACCGGCTGCTAGCCGACCTCGACAACAGTTGGGAAGTCCTGGCCGAACCGTTCCAGACGGTCATGCGCCGTTATGGTATCGACGAACCCTATGAAAAACTCAAGGCGCTCACACGCGGCCAGGCCATTAACGCCGAGACACTGGCCGCTTTCGTCGATACCCTGGACCTGCCGGATGACGTGAAGAAAGAATTGAAGAAAATGCGTCCTGACACCTACCTTGGTAACGCCGCCGCCCAAGCCCGAAAGATTTAGGAGGCCTCATTGGAACTGGGTATCGACCTGGCCGCCTTTCTTGCCGAGTTCTGGCAAAAGAAACCCCTGCTGATCAAGGCCGCCCTGCCCGGCTTCAGCGATTTTCTCAGCCCCGAGGAACTGGCGGGGCTCGCCTGTGAAGAAGGCGTGGAATCACGCCTGGTGTTCAATGACGCCAGCGGCTGGAGACTGAAACCCGGTCCTTTCACTGAACGCGACTTCACCTTCCTCCCCGAAACCAACTGGACCCTGCTGGTACAATCCGTCGATCACTGGCTTCCGGAAGTGAAGACCCTCCTGCAGGAAGTGTCTTTCATACCTGCCTGGCGCCTCGATGACGTGATGGTCAGTTACGCTGCACGCCATGGCGGCGTCGGCCCACATTTCGATTATTACGATGTCTTCCTGGTCCAGGGCGCAGGCTCAAGGCAGTGGCAGATTGGCGCCGCCTGCGACAGCACCACACCCCTCAATACAGGATCCGGTCTGAAGATACTGGAAGAATTCACGGCGGAGCAAACCATCGAGCTTGAGACTGGCGACATCCTGTACATCCCCGCCGGTATCTCCCATTGGGGCACGGCCATCGAAGCTGGCCTGAGCTATTCCATTGGTTTCCGCGCACCCGACCTGGCCGAGCTGCTGACCGCCTTCAGTATCGAGGTTTCCCTGGCGGACAAACCGGATGTCCGGTTTCGCGATCCCGCCCTGGCCACGACTCTGCGCGCCGGCGAAATCAGCAAAGAGGCCCTCCAGCAGGTCAGGGCATTGTTGCAGCATGCCCTGGCGGATGATGAGTTGCTGCTCAACAGCTTTGGCAACCTCATGACAGAACCGCGCCTGCCCGAACTGCTGGAAGAACCGGAATCTGCCATTACCCCGGAACAGCTTGCGGTATTTCTCCAGAAAGGCATGACGCTGTCGCGGCATCCGGCCACACGTCTGGCATGCCATCACCAGGGCGACAGTACTACCCTGTTCGTGAACGGGGAAGCCATCGTCTTGTCACCCTTGAATGACAAATTGCTCGCTCTCAACGAAGAACTGCAGTCCGCGTTCGGGCGCCCCCTCGACCTGAAAGCCTTTCAGCGCAACGAGGGCTGCCTGAACCTGCTCGCGCAACTATTCAACCAGGGCGCACTGATTCAATCCTGAAACGAGGACTTAGCCATGACCTCACGACTCGGCATCCTGCATCCCGGCGAAATGGGAACCGCGCTGGCGGCGTCTGCATTGAACAGCGGTCTGAACCTTTACTGGTGCCAGGAAGGCAGGAGTGACGCATCCCGTGCCCGGGCAAACAATCTCGGCCTCAAGACCGTGGATACGCTGGCGGAATTATGTCATTCCTGCGAAATCCTGGTGTCTGTTTGCCCGCCCCATGCCGCTGCTGCCCAGGCCGATGCCGTCATTGCCTGCGGCTTCCAGGGCCTTTATGCCGACGTCAACGCCGTCTCCCCTGCCACTGTCCGGCAAATCGGTATGCGCATGGCAGAGGCAGGCATACATTTTGTCGATGGCGGCATTATCGGACTACCGCCCACACAACCCGGAACAACCTGGTTATACCTTTCAGGAACCGAAGCAGCCCTGGTTGCAGCATGTTTCGCCGGCGGCCCGCTGGAAACCAGCATCCTGGGTGATGATATCGGCCAGGCTTCGGGGTTGAAGATGTGTTTTGCCGCCAACAGCAAGGGTACCGCCGCACTGCACACAGCCATCCTGGGGGCTGCGCAAGCCCTGGGCGTCCGAGACGCACTGGAGCGGCAGTGGGATGTCTACAACCCCGGTTTTACCGCGAAAAGCCATGCGCGCATCCGCCAGGTGGCACGCAAATCCTGGCGTTTTGTCGGCGAAATGGAGGAAATTGCTGCCACGCTGGATGACTGCGGCATGCCGCCGGACTTTCATCTCGGTGCGGCAAAAATATACGCGCGGCAGGAACAGTTCAAGGATATCGGGGAGGATCCCCCGATAGAGGACATCCTGGCAGCAGTACAGGCCAAAGGCTGACCACCGCCAGGTTGATCGGGCAGGACTTACTGGCGAATACCCTCGATGGCGAGCACCAGTTCAACCGGGCCGGCATTGATGCCGTAATCGCCGGTGTTGAGGACGAGTTCCCCTTCAAATCCGACACGGTAATCACCAAACGGTGTTTCCCCTTCACCGGTACGCACTGCGTCGAAGCTGATGTCCTTGGTCACGCCATGCAGGGTGAACGTACCATTGACGCGAACGCGGCCGCTGCCCAGGTCCTCAACCGAGGTGCTGGTGAAGGAAGCCGTGGGGAAGTTGTCCACATACAGGTAATCACTTGTCCTGAGATGGTCGTTCCTGGCCTGATGATTGGTATCAATACTGGCAGGATTGATGTTGACCATGATGCTGGAAGCAGCAATGTCATCGGCATCGTAGCTGAAATGGCCGCTTACTTCATTGAAGCGCCCCCAGAGAGAGCTGATCCCGACATGGCTGGCCTTGAAATGGATGGAACTGTGCATGCCGGCGCCGGTGCCGTCGATGATGTATTCATCGGCCTGAGCAACGGTAACTGTCAGGACGGGAAGCAGGGCCAGGAGGGCTATTCGTTTCATGGGTAATCTCCGGAATCAGAAAGGCGTGCAACATACACCATTCAGGCAATGGAAGTCCACCGCTTGCCCCGGGGCCCATTCATGCGCACATTTTTATATAATGCTCGCCGGGACAATATGACATGAATTTTCCGGTAACCTCACACCGCTTTTGCGTAGCCCCCATGATGGAGTGGACTGATCGCCACTGCCGTTATTTCCTGCGCCTGTTTTCCAGGCACACCCTGCTGTATACGGAAATGGTCACCAGTGGCGCCCTCCTCCATGGGGATGCCGCCCGCTTTCTGCGCTTCAACCCGGAAGAGCAGCCGGTGGCCCTGCAGATCGGCGGCAGCGATCCTGCGGAACTGGCCCGCTCAGCGCGACTGGGTGAGCAGGCAGGTTACCGGGAGATCAACCTGAATGCCGGCTGTCCCAGCGATCGCGTCCAGCGCGGCAAGATAGGCGCCTGCCTCATGGCGGAGCCTGTGCTGGTGGCTGACTGCATGCGTGCGATGATTGATGCCGTCAGGATACCAGTCACCATCAAGTGCCGTATTGGCATCGATGACCTGGACTCGCTGGAACACCTGACCCATTTCGTCGGCACGGTGAGCGATGCGGGTTGCAGGACGTTCATCATCCATGCCCGCATCGCGGTGCTCCAAGGCCTGAGTCCAAAACAAAACCGTGAAATTCCGCCGCTCAATTACGACCGTGTGTTCGCCATCAAGGAGCGGTTTCCCGGCCTGGAGATCGTTATCAACGGTGGCATCCACAGCCTGGATCAGGCCAGCGACCTGTTGACTCGGGTAGACGGCGTCATGGTCGGGCGCGAGGCTTACCAGAATCCGAACCTGCTCGCCTGCGTTGACCGGGACATCTTTGGTGATTCGTCGGTCATGGTCAGCCAGGAGGAAGTGCTCGAGCGCTTCGAAGATTACGTGCAACGGGAACTGGCATCCGGCACCGCACTCAAGCACATGACCCGTCATATCCTCGGCCTGTTCCAGGGCTTGCCGGGCGCCAAGCAGTTTCGTCGCCATCTCAGCGAAAACGCACACAAGACAGGAGCCGGCATCGACGTACTGAAACAGGCCGGCGCGTTCATCCGGCAGCGAGGTCATTATGGCCACCATGCCGTCCTCGCTCCCGAAGGAACACAGGAATCCGTATGCTAAAGGCCATCACGCAGTTCTTTGACAGTCATTTCAATGCCGGTGATGGTGAGAGTCACACCGTCGACCAGCTGCAACTGGCCAGCGCCGCCCTGCTAATCGAATTGACCAGGGCCGACAACCAGGTGGATGAAAGTGAAACACGAAAAATACTGGCGATCCTCAGGGAACGCTACGATCTGCCGGAAGCCGACCTCGAGGAACTGGTGACGCTGGCAGGCCAGGAAAACCAGGAAGCCACCTCCCTGTACCAGTTCACCAGCCTGATCAACGACAGGTTCAACCCGCAGGAAAAGTCTGAACTGATTATCAACATGTGGGAAGTAGCTTATGCCGACGGGCGCATAAATCGCTACGAGGAACACCTGATACGCAAGATCAGCGACCTCCTCCACCTGTCACACAAGGATTTCATCTCGGGCAAGCAGATCGCCCGGGCTCGGGCGGAGAAAGCCGGCAACAGCTGAGTCGTTAGCGATTGGCTTTTAAAGCGGAAACCAGGTCCTGGAATTCGATCCGGTTGTCTTCGCTCAACGCCATCAGGGTCTGGTGCGCCTCGATGACTTTTTTCCTGACAGCATCCTCACTTTCAGTTTTTTCATTGAGCTCATCGTAATTCACCTTGCTTGCCAGGGGTTCTTCCACGATGTCGCTGATGAGGTCGAAACTCATGCTTTTCAGGATACGGGTGATATCGGGATTGGTGGAAACGATGGTGGGACTGACATTGAAACGGTTGCGCAGCTGGATTGCCATTTTCGCAATCAATCCCAGGGCAGTGCTGTCTATGCCCTGTGTTTCAGTCATGTCTACGATCATCCTGTCAAGAATCGCCCTGTTATAAAGGGACGAAAAATAACTGTCCATCGTGCCGCTCATGAGGACGCGGACATCGCCGACGAATTTCAGGATTGGAACGTTGTTAACAGTTGCAACCAGAATTCTTCCGCTGTTCATAGCCCAGTAGCACTTAATACCGCAATGTCATCAGGGACCTTGATATCCCGGTGCAAGTTTAAACCCGTTTTCACTTCATTAAAATCACCTTTGCAGGAACCGATTACGGAGAGCAGCCGCTCCTCCTTTTCCAGCATGGTGCTGCCGGGAAGATGCTCAAGTATGCCGTCGGAGAACAGGAACAGGGCGAAGTCATCCGGCAGGCTGATCTTCTCGTTGGTATATTCCGCATCCTGAACCAGGCCGATGGGAAAACTGCGCTTTTGCGGTTCGATGAAGTGCGCCCTTCCCTGGGTATAGAGGATAGGCAGCGGATGATGACCGGCGATACTGTAGAGCAGTGTATTGTCACTGTCATCCAGGATGCCCATACAGACCGTGATGTGCTTGTCCAGGCCCGTGTCCAGCAGATCCCTGTTCAACAGCCCCAGGATATAGGCCGGTGAAAATTCGCTGCGAAAGCGTCCCTGGATATGCTCCCTGAGCATCTGGGCGATACGGAACCTGAGCAATACCGTGACGAATGCAGATGATGATCCGTGGCCGGAGACGTCGCCGATATAGAACAATACCTTGCTGCGGGAGATTGGCTTGTAATCGACCGAATCGCCGCTGAGGTACAGCGAGGGGATTACCCGGTGATCAAAATGGAAGCGATTGATGTCCTGCGGCGGAATAGGCAGCATACGCATCTGCACTGCCCTTCCCGCCTGCTGGTCAGACTGGAAAATCTCAACGCGCTCTTCCAGCTCGCGGTTGATTTCCTCAAGGTTCTTCCGGTAACGGGTGTTTTCCTCGATCAGCCGCGAACGGTTGCGGGCCCTTTCAATCGAGATACTGAGCATCTCCATATCGTCGAGTGGTTTGAAAAGATAATCGCTTACACCCAGACGCATGGCGCGAATCACATCCTCGGTATTGCCGACATCGGAAAGAATGATGATGGCCTGGGTCGGATTCTGGGTAAAGATGGTGGTCAGCGCATCAAAGCCTTTCTTGTCCGGCATATTGATGTCGCAGACGACGATGTTCGGGCAGCATGAGTGATAGGCATCGATGCCTTCCTCGTTAGTGGCTGCGAGGACTACGCGATAACCTTCGTTTGAGAGATAAGCGGCAATATTTTCCCTGACAACGGCATCGTCGTCTATTACCAGAACTACAATATGGGCCCCGTTTTTCATTGCCTTACTTAGCGGACTTACTTTCGGACGTATTTTCGGACTTGCATTGCGATGTCAGTGGAACCAATCCGAAAACCGGGATGTGAATCATCGCCGGAAACTGCAACCAACCGAGCATCTTAAAAGTCTGAAAAGAAAGTTGAAGCGGTTGATACACTCTGATCAAAAGTGGAATCACCTTACTCCCTTCTGCTACGCCCTGCAAGATTCACTGTTACCCGATTCACAATTTGCCTGCAATTTGGACACAAACCAGTGGAATTGAGGTAGAGTTGTGCGAGTCTGATACGGTTTTCAGGTTGCACTATGGCGTATGCGTATGAAAAACGCGATTTCGAACGCGTAAAGATCAATACCGCGGTCACCCTGTACTACGGTTCTCCGCACAAGGTGGTCGAGGGTGTCTGCGTGGACATCAGTCACAACGGCGTCGGGCTTGATCTGTCCTCGATCGTACCGATCGGAACCGAATGCAAGGTCAAGGTTCACGATGGTTTCCAGAACCGTGAACCCTTCCAGGCCCTGATCGAGGTGAAGCACATCCTGCCCATGGACAAGGGCCGCTGCCGGGTCGGCGCCGCCATCCTGGAAATGTTCTGACGCAGCCTCCTTTTTTTCTCAACCTACCTCAGAAATCATCCCACTCGTCATACACTTCGCCGTCGGCGACGAGATACTCCCTGCGCTGCAGGTATGCATCGCGAACAAAAACGTATTCATCACCAGTGATCATCGCCTCCGCAGCCATGTAGTAAAGCCGTGTATCGATGTTGTCCAGCGTGAAAAGTGCGAAGCGGGTCTCGCTGTCGTTAACCCAGAACACCGGATTGACCAGGTAGTCGGGAATCATACCAATGGTATCCCTGATCGTTGACGTGCCAAGGAACGGCAGAACCATGTAAGCACCCGAATCCATTCCCCAGTAGCCAAGCGTCTGGCCAAAGTCTTCATAGTTCTTGTACAAGCCAAAACCGGAGGCCACGTCGATCAGCCCGCCCACACCAACGGTGGTATTGATCAGGAAACGGCCAGAGTCATGCATGGCATTAGCCATTTTCAATTGCAGGAGGTCATTGAGTACAACATTGATGTCGTCGAGATTGTTGAAAAAGTTCGTGACACCGCGCTTGGCAAACTCGGGCATGACGAAGTCATAGGATTTCGTTACCGGCTTGATGACTATTTCATCCAGCGCCTCATTGAAGTCATAAACGCTGCGATTGACCGTGATGAACGGGTCAATGTCATCATTTTGGGGATTGCCCTGCGCAGCCACACCTGTGGGCAGGCAGCACAAAACAACCGCACAAATGATGCAGGCAGCACTGGGAAAATTTTGCAAAATCGTTCGTTCCATCGGGTACTATTTTACAAAAACCTTGGGCATAAAGTGTGAGATATCGCTGCAGACCGGAAATCTATGCTCACCCTTTCGGTCAGTCAATATCCTGCCAGGCCTTTTCGAGGCGTTTTTCCGATACCGGGAAACGCGTGCCCAGTGCCTGGGCAAACAATGAAACCCGCAGCTCTTCCAGCATCCAGCGGAACGCCTCCAGGGCTTCGCTGCTTTTGTGCTGGTTGCTGAAAATCTGCTGCTTTTCCTGGTAACGTTGCCACCACAGCTGCAACAGGTTGCTCCACTGGATGTCCTTGTCACGTTGACGGGGGTACCTTTCCAGGCGCTGCTCGATGGCCTGGAAATAACGCGGGTATTCCCTGAGTTGTTCCACGGGCGTATGAGCAAGGAAACCTTCATGGACCAGCGCATCGACCTGGGCACTGACATCCTGCTGCAGGGCCATGTCGGCGGGCGAATTGAATTTTTTCAGCGCCTTGCTGATCCCCGCATGACCGGACAGAATCCTGTAAAGCAGCGACTCGAGTTGCTCGGATGTCTCGATCAGCCTGGTTCGTCCCGCTTCGTAAATACTGTCGAAGCCTGCCCTGTCTGCCGGCAGTGTTTCAAAAAGACAAAATGCCGACTGGTAACAGCCCATGATGAGGTCATCGGCCAGGGCATCACGGCCACCAAAGGCTTTCATGGCGGGTAACCTGGCGGCATCCTGCAGCAGGTTTTTCTGCAGGTGCTTGTGCAACTGGCGATTGCGCAACATGTACAGGCGGGCTACGCCGGCCCGGGAAGCCAGTTTTGCCTTGTAGGGCGAATCCAGCAACCTGAGGGCCACGCTGTCGCCTTCATCCACCAGCGCCGGCCAGGATTTCAATTTCAGGTTGCCATGGGTGAGGGTCTGCTCATCCTCCAGCCGGTCGAAAGTCCAGTCGGCCAGTCCGGTCTGTTCCACCGTGGCTGCGGACAGTTGCGCCATGGCCTGTCGCGATTCATCGGCGAACTGCCGCTTCAGTGCGGCCAGGTCCCTGCCACTGCCCAGCTTGCTGCCCTTCTCATCGATGACATTGATCAGCATCTTCAGGTGGTCTGGCACCGCGTAATCAAACCAGTTCTCCAGGGGAATGGCCGTACCGGCGAGTTTCTGCAGCTGGTGTGCAAGCACCGACTTTAGGTCACCATCACCCTGGCTGATGGCCGGGAGCAGCCTGTCCACGTAATCGGGCACCGGGACGAAATGCTTGCGCAGGGGTTTGGGCAGCGCCTTTACCAGGGCGATGCATTTTTCCCGAAGCATACCCGGCACCAGCCAGTCCAGTTCGGCTTCCTGCAACTGCATCAATGCCGACACCGGTACGTTGACAGAGACCCCGTCTGTCGATTGACCGGGCTGGAACTCGTAGTCGAGGTCGAGCGTGAGATGGCCTGCGGATATCTGGTCGGGAAAATCCTCCGGCCTGGGCGCGTCGCCTCCCTGCCTGACCAGATCCTCTCTCGTGAACTGCAGCCTGGCGGCCTCTGCCGGTTTCAGTTTTCGATACCAGCGTTCCAGGCTGGCCTGGTCAATGACCTCGGCCGGAATTAACGGGTCGTACAAGCGGTACAGGTCCTCGTCACGCACCAGGATGTCCTTGCGCCGGGTCCTGTCTTCCAGGTTTTCGATCTCCCGGCGCAGCGCAGTGTTATGACGATAAAACGCCAGTGAGCTGTTGACCTCCGAGGCGACCAGACCTTCACGAATGAAAATCTCGCGGCTGGCCGCGGGATCGATCTTTCCAAATGGTACCTTGCGGTTTTCCACGAGGACCAGGCCATACAGCGTCACCTTTTCCAGGGCCATGACCCTGCCCGGCCGTTTTTCCCAGTGCGGCTCGGCGTGCTGGTACTTGAGCAGGCTCCCAGCCTGCTTCTCAATCCAGCCCGGTTCGATGCGCGCATTCATCCGGGCATAGAGCTGCGAGGTTTCCACCAACTCAGCCGCCAGTATCCAGGGATATTTCTTGCCATGCAGGTTAGAACCGGGAAAGACCCGGAACTTTCTGTTGCGGGCACCCAGGTAGGTATTGTCATCCAGACGGTTAGCCACGTTGCTTACCAGGCCGGACAAAAGTGCCTGGTGCACCTGCTCGTAGCTTGCCGGCTCCGAATTTTCTCCGAGCTTCAGCTCCTGGGCGGCCAGGTGCAGCTGACGATGCACTTCCCGCCACTCTCCCATCCGCAGATAGGACAGGAAATGCTGGTGACAGAACTTGCCAAGGCGGTTGCGGGTCAGTTCCTGGCGGCGGGCATCAAAAAATTCCCACAGTGCGGTCCATGACAGGAAATCCGATTCGGGATGCTGGTAGCGTGCATGGGCCTCGTCGGCGGCCTGTTGCTTGTCCAGCGGCCTTTCGCGCGGATCCTGGATGCTCAGGGCACTGACGATGATGAGAATTTCATGCAGGCAATTGAATTCAGTGCCGGCCAGCAGGATGCGCGCCAGTCGCGGATCAACCGGAAACCTGGCCATCTGCCTCCCCATACTGGTGATCTGGCCTTCCGCCGTGACGGCACCCAGTTCCTCGAGAATACGAAATCCGTCGCGTACAGCATTACTGTCGGGCGGTTCGACAAAGGGAAAGGTTGCAATATCACCCAGTTTCAGCACCAGCATCTGCAGAATAACCGAAGCCAGGTTGGTCCGGGTGATCTCGGTATCGGTAAAGGAGGGCCGATTGTTGAAATCCTCCTCGCTGTAAAGGCGTATACAAGTGCCTGGACAAAGCCTGCCGCAGCGACCCGCACGCTGGTTCGCGCTGGCTCTGGACACGGGTTCTATCGGCAAGCGCTGTATCTTGCTGCGCACACTGTAGCGGCTGATCCGGGCCGTGCCCGGATCGATCACGTAGCCGATACCAGGCACGGTCAGCGAGGTTTCCGCCACATTGGTGGCCAGAACCACACGCTGTCCGGCGTGGCCCTGGAATATGCGGTTCTGCTCCCGGTTGCTCAAACGTGCATACAAAGGAAGCACATCCAGGTCCAGGGACTTGTCCCGGCGAATGGCGTCGGCGGCATCACGTATCTCCTTTTCCCCGCTCAGGAATACCAGTATGTCGCGGTGCGGCATGGGCTTCTTCCGGTCAAGGGCGCGAATTTCATGAATCGCCCGAATCACCTGGTCATTCAGGTCCTCATCGCCGGTATCCTGGGGCGGCCTGTACAGCAGTGTTACAGGATACGTTCTTCCCGAGACCTCGATTATCGGAGCATCATCAAAGTGGGCAGAAAACTTTTCCACATCGATGGTGGCTGACGTCACGATCAATTTGAGGTCCTTGCGCCTGGGCAACAGCCGTTTCAGGTAGCCCAGCAGAAAATCGATGTTCAGGCTACGCTCGTGGGCCTCGTCGATGATGATTGTGTCGTACTTGTTGAGGAAGGGGTCGTCGCGGGTTTCCGACAGCAGGATGCCGTCGGTCATCAGCTTTATGTAGGTATTTTCGTCCGTATTGTCCTGGAAGCGGACCTGGTAGGCGACAGCACTGGAGTTCACCCTGCCCAGCTCCTCGCCAATACGACTGCAGACACTGCGCGCCGCCAGGCGACGGGGTTGGGTGTGCCCGATCATGCCCTGGATACCCCTGCCCATGTCGAGGCAAATTTTGGGTAGCTGGGTAGTCTTGCCCGAACCGGTTTCGCCGGCCACGATCACGACCTGGTGGTTCGCCAGTGCACGCTTGATGTCCTCCATCTTGCCCGCGAGCGGCAATTCCTGCGGATAGGTAATGACCGGCAGTGCCTCACGCCTGCGCTCGACCGCCGCGGCGGAATCCACGATTTTTTGTCCCAGCACATCCAGGCGCTGGTCGATATTGCTGCCGGTCTGGCGTTTCAGGGCATGCAACTGCCGGCGAAAGGCATGCTGGTCCCTGGCCAGACAACTATCGGTGAGCTTGAACAAATGTGAAATGGAAGCAGGCACTGCGGGCGACGGTCAAAAAGGTGCATTATACCCACTTTGCCGTATCGACCCTGCATGCAAAAAAAAGGCGCCGCGGAAAACCATGGCGCCATTCCAAGCGAGGAGCATCAGGCCGTTACATCATGGCCCGATACACTAACGGATGCTTTGCGCGGCATGAGGCGGCTGGCCCATTCCTGGAAGTCGGCCAGCATCAGGTACAGAATCGGTACCAGCAGCAGGGTCACCGTACTGGCAAACAGAACACCGAAGGCCAGTGACACCACGGTCGGGATCAGGAACTGGGCCTGCACGCTGGTTTCCGCCATCAGCGGCAACAGGCCGACAAAGGTGGTAAACGAGGTCAGGAAGATGGGGCGGAAACGTTCCTCTGCCGCCTTTTCCACTGCCTTGATCGCCGTATAACCCTGGTCCCGCAGCTTGTTGATGTAATCCATCAGAACCAGGTTGTCGTTGATGACCACACCGGCGGCCGCCACGATGCCCAGGATGGAGTACATGCTCAGATCCAGTCCCAGCAGCAGGTGGCCGACGATCGCCCCCAGGTAGCCGAACGGAATGGCAGTCATGATGATCAGCGGCTGGCTGTAGGAGCGGAACGCGACGGCCAGCAGGAAGAAGATGGCCAGCATGGCGAACATGCTGTTGCGCATCAGGGAGTTCATGAATTCGTTTTCCCCTTCCTGCGAACCGGCCCAGCGCAAGGTGACAGGCGGATTTCCATTTCATCCGCTGATGCGATTTCGGCCAGCTGGCTGCCGGAGGTCACGAACTGACCGCGATCTACCTGCTTGGCGATAATAATGCCGTTGAATGGTGCGCTGATATGCGTGCGCTCAAGCTGCAGCCTGGCCTTGAGCAACTCAGCCTCGGCCGATTTCAGGGCGGCTTCGGCGCCGGCAAGCTGCGGTTTGCGAAGGGCCAGGGCCGTCGGTGTGCCGCGATCCAGCTGCTTCCATTCGGCAATCGCCTGTTCTGCCTGCGCCCTGACGGTTTCGAGCTGCTGGACGGCATCGGCTACCCGTGCTTCAGCGCTCACGACCGCCAGTTCGTAATCGCGGGGATCAATCTGCAGGATACGCTCACCTTCGACGAATATGCCGCCATTGACGAACTTGTCGGAAACCCAGGTTATGGCGCCGCTGACCTGTGGAACCAGGTTAACCGCCTGCCGTGCCTCCACGGTTCCCTGCGATGCGACAGTCATGGAAACCGCCCGTACTGCAACCGCCATGGTATTGACCGCGCGCGGTTTGATTTCAGGCGGTGCTTCCTCGACCGGCGGCTTGGTGGTGTAGACCACGGCACCTGCACAGACACCGGCTGCAAGCACTGCGACCGGTAACAAAGCCTTTGAAATTCTTTCTTTTACACTTTTTGCTGGCATGACTTACCCCTTGTCCTTGACCCGACAATTTTTTAAGACGCTTGGTTTGTGGTTTTGGTTTAAGAACTGTCCCGGCTAGATGTTCTTAAACTCCCGATGCAACCTGAACTGACTGGAGGTCACGTAGGCCTCCATTTTTGCCAGCCTGTCCTGGAGGGTGGCAAACTTGCGTGCACAGTATTTGAATTCCCTGCGCTTGGAATACTGCTTTTCCTCGATCTGCTCTTCGGCAGCTTCCCCGTACTCTTCATGTTTGGCTTCTCTTTCCTGCCTGAAACCTTCGGAAAATGCTGCGGCACTCTCTCCCGCTTCGTTGGCAAGGTCGGCGACATCTTCCGCCAGCCCCGATACCACAGCCTCATCGTGCCTGTTGCGCTGCCTGTAACGCCCTGTTTCATGGCGCGCCTTGCGAGGACGCGAATGCGGTTTCTGCTCCAGGATAAAGTAAGCACCGAAATACAGGAACAATGGCAATGCGGCGGTAAAGAACACCAGTACCAGGAATACAAGCCTGACCGCGAACACATTCACTTCAAGATAATCGGCAACACCGGCGCAAACACCCAGGAACTTGCCGTCCTCTGTATTGCGGTACAACTGCTTGCGGTAGTCCACGGTACGGAAATGCCTGAAGGGCTGGCTGTCGGCGAGATCATTGATGCCGGCGCCCGGCTTGTCATCCAGGCAGAACCAGGCGATGAAATAAATCGGAATCAGGAACCAGCCGCCGAACAGGATGCTGACCAGGAATACCAGCCTTACCGACCAGGGTTCCACTTCCAGGTAATCCGCTATACCGGCGCAAACACCAAGGAATTTCTTTTTTTCCTTGTTAAGCGTCAGCGTGCGCTTGTATGACCTTTTATTCCTCACCTTGCTGCTCTCTTACGCGTTCGCGCCATTCCGGTGTTTCATCATCAAGAATGGACTCCAGTGTCTTGATGCGCTCCGCCATGTTGTCGGCAATATCCATGAGCTCCTCGAGCTGCCTTGCCTCTTCGGCGCTGATACTGGCACTGCTCCGCTTGTTGGCGTGGCGGTAATGAAAGATGATCCAGACGATCGCGATTGGAATACATACCGCGATCAATCCTGTCATTGCCTCGATGAAATCTGCCATGACTTTGCCTTATTTCTTGTCCTTGAGTTTTGTTTTCAGAGCCTCGAGCTCCTTGTCGATCTTGCCTTCCTTTTCGAGAGCGTCGAACTCGGCAGCAATACCCCTGTTGCCAATATCGCTGGCCTCGATTTCGCTCTCCATGATTTCGATTTTCTTTTCATAATGATCGAACTTGTTGATAGCGTCATCGATCGAGCCGTTGCGCAGCTGTGTATTGACTGTCTTGCGCGACTGGGTCGCTGTATGACGCATCAGGATTGCTTTCTGCCTGGCCCTGGCATCATTTAGCTTTGTTTGCAGCTGCTCGATTTCGCTGCTGAGCTTGTCCAGCGATTCGTCCAGCTTTTTCATGTCCTCCTGGACCAGCTCTATGACGTCGTTGATCGCTGATTTTTCCAGCAATGCCGCCTTGGCCAGATCTTCCCTGTCCTTGCTCAATGCCAGCTCGGCTTTCTGCTGCCAGTCCTCGGCCTGCTTTGCCAGCTTGCTGTTGCGGCGGACCAGTTCCTTCTTGTCCGCGATGATCCGGGCTGAAGTGCTGCGCACCTCGACCAGGGTCTCTTCCATTTCCTGGATGACCATGCGGATCATTTTTTCAGGATCCTCGGCCTTGTCCAGAAGCGAATTGATGTTGGAATTGATGATATCTGAAAGTCTAGAAAATATACCCATGACGATACCCCTTGGTTAAATGTCATCCAGAATTGCGTCTTTGGCCCGTTCATACTCGACATCGTTGATGACGCCGGTAGCCCGTGCACGATCCAGATCCAGCAACTCCTGCCCGACGGTGGGTTCCCGGTTGTCGCGGAACCTGCGGTCAAGGCGGTCATCCTCGGTGTCGTTGACGTAAATACAGCCTGTCAGGGCGACCAACGAAACCACAACCAGAATGAGTTCTTTGTACTTCATAAATACCTCGTTGTTGCCTGTACTGATTAAATTCCTACCTGACCATGCTATTGCAGGGGCCGTGCCAACTTTGGTGCAAAAATGTATCTTATTGTTTTTAATGTATTTATTTTTTTATGCGTGCTCTAGACGAACGCTTTCATTGGGATATTAACCAACTTGTGGTATTTTTCACCGCACTTGAATTTCCACGGTTTACGGCTTTATGGATGATATTACGGGCAATGACAGGATGATCGGGGAATCGGAAAATTTCCTGGTCATGCAGGAACAGCTCTCCCGCCTGGCCCCCCTTAATAAACCCGTCCTGATTATCGGAGAACGCGGCACCGGCAAGGAATTGGTGGCATCGCGCGTACACTTCCTGTCGAAGCGGTGGGAACAACCGTTCATCAAGATCAATTGCGCCGCTTTCAATGAGGCCTTGCTTGAATCCCAGCTATTTGGCCATGAGGCAGGCGCCTTCACCGGGGCAACCAAGCAGCAGAAAGGCTTTTTCGAACGCGCCGACGGTGGCACGTTGTTCCTCGATGAGCTGGCAACCACCTCCATGGCGGTCCAGGAGCGGATATTGCGTGTTACCGAGTACGGGGAAATCGAGCGTCTCGGGGGTACCAAGCCGATCAATGTGGATGTGCGCATCGTGGCTGCCACCAATGTTGACCTGCCGCAGCTTGCACGCGATGGCAAATTCCGTGACGACCTGCTCGATCGACTCGCTTTCGATGTCATCACCCTGCCGCCCCTCAGGGAACGCATCGAGGATATACCCGTGCTGGCCCGGCATTTCGCCATCAACATGATCAAGGAACTGGGGCGCGAATATTTTCCCGGTTTCAGCAAAACCGCTGCCAAGGCCCTGCTCGAATATGCCTGGCCCGGCAACGTGCGTGAACTGAAGAATGTGATCGAGCGTTGTGTCTACCAATCCGAGGATCCGGATGCGCCGATCAAGGACATCGTTTTCGATCCCTTCGCCTCGCCCTACCGGCCAAAATCGTCTTCGGCTTCAGCCACGGAGGCCGGCGGCATGGATACAAGCGATTTTGTCACGGCCGAGGATTTTGAAGTCGGCTCCATTGGTTTCAAGCACCAGGTGCAGGAATACGAGAAAAAAATTCTGCGCGAGGCTCTCAAGCAGTGCCAGTTCAACCAGCGCAAGACGGCAAAGCTGCTTGATCTCAGTTATGACCAGTTGCGCGGATACCTGCGCAAGTACGACCTGAATACTTAAGCACCCTCTTCCTCGATGACATCCGCCAGCTGGCTTCGGCGCCGAATGCGGTAGGCGATACTCAGAATGACGGTGGCGATGACGGCGCTCAGCATGGCCATGACCAATGGTATCAGTGCGCGAATGCTCGTCGTCGCATCGATGGTCACCAGGTCCAGCATGAAAATGATGACGGCCGGCGCCAGGATTTCCTCTTCGGGCAGTACGTACCACGGCGTAAAGATGATAGCCAGGAGCAGGCATTGCAGCAGGTATGCCAGCTCCCGCCACAAAAGGCGTTTCAGCACTTTCCAGCTGAGGACGCTGAAGATGATGCCGGCGATAAGGTATACCGACCAGGCACTGTAATATTCACCAGGTTCCATGTCTGCCTTCAATCCGCCCAGTCAATGAGATAATCCTCGTACGCATCCACGTGCACGAATTCTTCCGAGACCACCTTGCCGGTGACCGTATTGTCGGTGGCAATGATGTCATCCCTGCTGCCGGTTAGCAAAGGATGCCATTCCGGCAATGGTTTGCCCTCTTTCACCAGGCGGTAGGCGCAGGTACCTGGCGCCCAGTCAAGATCTTCCATGTTGTCAGGGGTCAGCACCAGGCAGTCAGGTACCAGGGTCTTGCGCTTTCGATACACGGTGCAACGACATTTATTCTGGTCAAGATGCTCGCAGACCACGCTGGTGTAGAAAACCTCACCGGTGTCCATGTCCTCCAGTTTGTGCAGGCAGCATTTTGCGCAACCGTCGCACAATGACTCCCATTCACGGCGCGTCATCTCGGTGAGGGATTTGGTTTCCCAGAACGGTTTTTTCTCTGGCTTCGCCATGGCCGCTTTTCCTAATCGCCGTCGAACAACACCTGCCCGCCGATCTCGGGCGGTAACTGCAGGTAATAGCCTTTTTCACGAATGTCGTTCAGTACGTTTTCCGCCCTGGCGCGAGCCAGCTTCTTGTCAGGACCGATCGTGATCGTCATGACCGCAGTGAGGGCGCCCATGCGTGTTCGCAGGTCTTCGGGAATATTCGCCTCACCCGCTTTCCAGGGGACGTAGACATACAATTCGGGTTCGCGCTTGCCCTTGAAGATGGTGCAGCGGATTGCTTCACTGTCTGCCATGCTCAGGCCATCGCTTCCAGCAGACCAGGCAAAAGATAAGGTTTGCGCCAGCCCTTCAGCTCGGCCGGTAATATGTCTTCAGCATTGCCTGGATCGTCCTGCAGCACACTGATCAGCCAGCGCTTTCTCGCCAGCACCTCGACAGGCAAGCCCAGTGCCTCGGCCTGCTTCTCGATAAATTGCTGGCCTTTTTTCAGGCGCGACTTGGCCCGACCGTCAAGCGGGCGCGGCAGCAGTTCGGGCCACTCTGTTTCCGGCATTGCAGCAGCCGCCGCCACCTGGGCGAGAATCTCCCTGCCTTCATGACGCAGGAAATTCTTGCCAAGCTCATCGATACGGGACAGCGCCTCCATATCGCCAGGGCAATACCTGGCAATATCGATCAGGCTCCTGTCCCTGATAATCCAGTTGCGCGGCTTGTCCCGTTTGCGGGCACGCAGTTCCCGCCACTCTGCCAGACGTTTCAGTATAGCCAGTTGCTGACGGTTGAGTTGCCAGGCGCCCTTGATGTTCAGGTAGAAATCGGAAAAATCGCCAGTCATTTCCGTACGGTACTGGTTGAGCAGGTTATCGCACTCTTCCTGCACCCATTCCAGCCTGTGTTGTTTCGCCAGCAACCGGGTCTGCTCCAGGTAGATCGCAGGCAGACAGGCGACATCCAGCGCCGCATACTGCAACTGGGTCTCCGACAGCGGGCGCTGCAGCCAGTCAGAACGGGTCTCTCCCTTGGGCAGGTTTATTCCCTGCATGAGACTGACCAGGTTCTGGTAACTGATGCCGAATCCCTGATTGAGAAATGCTGCCGCGATCTGCGTATCGAAAACCGGCGCGGGTATGAGATCCAGCGCCTTCATGAATACCTGCATGTCTTCGGAACAGGAGTGGAATATTTTCGTCACGGACGGATTGAGCATCATTGCGCGGAAGGCTGACCAGTCGCTGATGGTCAGCGGATCCACCAGGTAGCTCGTGTCGCCTCCGTCGTTGACCTGGATGAGGCCGACATGCGGGAAAAAGGTGGTGGTACGAATAAACTCGGTGTCCATGGCGAGGAAGTCGCACTGCTGCCAGCGCGCGCACAGCGTAGCGAGGGCGGCGTCTCCGATGATGATTTCATGGGCAGTATTGCCCGGAATGTCCTGTGCTGGGTTGGTCTCGGTCATCATGATTCTCGCATTCAGCTATCGATGACCTGGCGGCCGGCGATTGAATGCACCAGCGTACCACCGTCGATGTATTCCAGCTCGCCACCTACCGGAACACCATGGGCGATTCGGGAAATCCGCAGCCCGCGCTCTTTCAGTGCCGGAGACCTGAGCTGCTCGGCAATGTAGTAAGCCGTAGCCTCTCCCTCCACCGTGGGATTGGTAGCCAGGATCACTTCGGAAATATCCGAGCCCGTGACCATGTCAACGAGCCCGTTGATACCGATCTCATCCGGCCCGATGCCGTCAATAGGTGACAGGTGCCCCATGAGTACATAGTACAGCCCCTTGTAGGAGGCGGTCTGTTCAACCGCGAACACGTCGGCGGGTGTTTCCACCACGCAAAGCGTCTGCTGATCGCGCGCGGGATTCTGGCAGATCCGGCACAGCGCTTCCTCAGCAAGCGTACGGCAGCGCTGGCAATGACCAACCCCTTCCATTGCAGCTGTCAGGGCCTCGGCAAGCGCATTGCCGCCCCCCCTGTCCCGTTCAAGAAAATACAGGGCCATGCGCTGTGCGGACTTCTGCCCAACGCCTGGCAGGCGCCGAAAGGCATTAATCAACTGGTCTATGAGAGGGCTGTAATTCATTGCGACTGACTAGAACGGAAACTTGAAACCTTCGGGCAGGTTGAGACCTGGCGCCATTCCGGCAAACTGGTTGCGGTTGTTTTCCGCCACCTTCCTGACGGCATCATTCACAGCCGCAGCGATCAGGTCTTCCACAAGGGACTGGTCTTCCTGCATGAGTGACGCATCGAGTTTCACCTGTTTCACTTCATGCTTGCCATTCATGGTGACGCGTACCAGGCCGGCTCCGGATTCTCCGGTCACTTCCTTTGCGGCTATTTCCTTCTGCGCCTTTTGCATCTGCTCCTGCATCTGCTGCACCTGTTTCAACAGGTCGCCGAAATCCGTCATTTCATCCTCTTGTCTGTATATTGCCGGGGGCTGGTGGGTTCGATGCTGTCAGGCTGGATGGCCCCGGAAAATGTGTCCACTATCGCCTTTACCGTTTCATCATTCCTGAATGTCTCTATGGCCGCCTGCAGGCGCTCGTTATCCATGCGCATCCGCCAGGCTGCCGGTGTTTCGGCATCGATGGGGCCGGGAGCAATGGTGAGCTGCACCTCCTCGCCGAAATAACTGTCCAGGGCAGCATTGATGCGTCGCTGCTGCTCCTCGTTGAACACGGACATCTGGCCTGCATCCAATACCAGGGCTATCTGGCTACCCTTCACTTCCCCGACCAGGCAGTTGGCCGCGATATTGCGCGTGATGCCATCCAGTGGCAGCTGGCTGAACACCTCGATCCAGTGCACGGGCCTGAAAGCCTTCAGGCTGACCTTTTCAGCTGGAAGGGCATCATCCGGTACGGGTACGGGTTCAGCAACAGGTTTAGCCGCCTGTTTTCCGGCGGGCTCCGGCTCCAGTGGTACGGGCGCCTTGTCAACGGCCGGTTCGGGTGGCGCCGGTTTGCGGCTGCCCTGGCGCACGGCCACCGGTGTTTCGGTGACTTTCGGTGACGGCGCGTTATTTTTAGCTACTGGCTCTTGTTCTTGCGCAGCAGGTGCTGCAGGGCGCTCACTCAGTAGTGACTTTTTTTTTACGGATTCACCACCGCTGCCGGCTGCAGGCGCATTCAAACCGGCGCCCACAGGTGCAAAGGCAATCATCCTCAGCAGCGCCATCTCCAGGCCAGAACGGGCATCGATGGCAAAAGGCATGTCTTCCCTGCCCTTGAGCGCCACCTGGTAGTAAAGCTGTACGGTTTCGGCGGGTAGCTGGCTGGCATGGGCCAGGACCTTGTCCCTGTCACCCTGTGCATTGTCTATCCCCTCGGGCACGGCCTGGGCGATGGCCATCCGGTGCAGGTAGGACTGCAGGTCGGACAATACCGCAGAAAAATCCGGCGCATGGTCGGCGGCGCTTTCGATGATACCGAGGACCGTCGCGGCATCCTGTGCAATCAGGGCATCGATGAGTTCGTGGATAACGCCCTGGTCGATCGTGCCGAGGAAGGCTCGCACCTCGGCATCGGTGATATTGCCTTCGCAATAACCGATTGCCTGGTCCAGCAGGGTCAGGCAGTCGCGCACACTGCCCTGGGCGGCACGGCCAAGCTGCCAGAGCGCCGGCTCCTCGTACGGAATTTTTTCCTCTTGCAGAATATGCTTGATATGCTCGACAAGCCGCTCGGGGCTGATGTTCTTCAGGTTGAACTGCAGGCAGCGTGACAACACGGTGATCGGCAGCTTTTGCGGGTCAGTGGTGGCCAGGAGGAATTTGACGTGCGGCGGCGGTTCCTCCAGGGTCTTCAGGAGCGCATTGAAACTATGCCCGGATAGCATGTGCACTTCGTCGATCAGGTAGACCTTGTAACGGCCACGTGTCGGCGTGTACTGCACGTTGTCGAGTAGCTCGCGCGTATCCTCGACCTTGGTGCGCGATGCGGCATCTACCTCGATCAGGTCGATGAATCGACCCTCGTCGATTTCCCGGCACGCGCTGCACTTGCCGCAAGGCTCCGAGGTAACGCCTTCCTCGCAGTTCAGGCAACGGGCCAGGATGCGGGCAATAGTGGTTTTGCCAACACCACGGGTGCCGGTAAACAGGTAGGCATGGTGAAGGCGATCATTGTCTAGGGAATTGATGAGAGTCTTGAGGACATGTCCCTGGCCTGCCATCTCCCGGAAATTCCGGGGACGCCATTTTCTTGCCAGTACCTGATATGTCATAGGATGCGTCTTGCTATTGCCCTGCGTGCTGGTAACGCCGCTTGTGATCAGTGATGGCAGGCGGCGTCTCTAGTTCTGCTGTATTTGCTACTTGTTGCTGGAGGTACCTCTCGCCAGCCACACCCCGGCACATGAATCAGCCGCTACCGCTGCTCCCTTCCGGGCCTGACGGGGTTCACAACCCATCATTGCGAGGGGACCGACAAGAGATACCACTAAGCAAAACCCGGAAAAGCCCGGGAATCTGGGATGGTAAACGGTTTGACCGGCCTTGCAAAGCCCGCCGCCCAAACCAGCGGCGCATTATGGGGAAATCACGGGTCGGAATCAACCGCAGGAATTCCGCGGCTTTCAGGGGGCCAGTTGCACCGGGCTGACTTCGAAACCGGCGGCGCGAAGGTGGCTGATCACGCTGTCGTCACCCAGCAGGTGCGCGGAGCCGACCACCACGAAATAGCGCCCCGAATCCCCATCGGCAAAAGCCTCTATGGTATTCGCCATGTCGATATTGCGGCGTGTATAAAGAGCATCCATGAGGGCCTCCATGTCCGCCCTTTCAGCCGCGGATAGGGCCTGGTCCTCGAAATCGGCAAACAGCATCTCCGTGAGCGGCTCCTTATCGGCACACTTCCAGGCATTGATCAGGCTTTCGATTTCGGCATTCGCCGTATCGAATGATTTCAG
Organism: Pseudomonadales bacterium; assembly: GCA_023257855.1. GTDB lineage: Bacteria > Pseudomonadota > Gammaproteobacteria > Pseudomonadales > Pseudohongiellaceae > Eutrophocola. The sequence goes on from JALRBG010000174.1 coordinate 22,044, forward strand.
TGTATAGGCCAGGTAGGACTCGGCATTGAGCTGCTGCAGAAAACCGATCTGCTCCTGGATGGATTCCAGTTCAAGGATATCGGCCTGCGCCGGTTTGCGGGAGATGAAGTAGCTTTCCAGGCCATACTGCGGCAGATAGCCCAGGGCATTCATCTGCAATCCGGTCAGCATCAGGGTCAGGAACCACGGCTGCATACTCATGAAATTCTCCGCCGGCAGGCCCATGTTGCCCATGACTCGGCGAAAATCTGCGATTACGTCAGGGGACACTAAGTCGGAAAGGGTCTGGCCCTGCGGCAGCATGCCGCGGCTCTGCATGCTGACGATGACGGCGGGATCGGTGGCGGTATTCGGGTCGACTTCGAAAACAATGTAATCGGCATCACGGTAGATGCTCTCGATCTTCTCGGCCAGCGGGTAAAAATCAGGTTTGCCAACATGGATCGAGCCGAACAGGTACAACTCGCTGCCGCTGGCTTCAAGTCCGGCACTTTGCACGCGCCAGAGCATCGAAGAGGTGGGATCACTGCAGGAATGCGCTGCGGCGACCGAGACCGGCGCATTGGACAGGGGGATCCCGGAGATGCTGTCCCCTGCCAGCCGGGATTCCAGGTCCTGCCAGACTGGCTGCCAGCCCGCACCGGCATTGATGGCGTTGTTCAGCTCGATATCAGCGAATGCGTCTTCAACACTGTTCTCGAAGGAGTCCCAGACAGACCTTGACGTCCAGGCGGCCATGCGCACAACCTGGCTGTCAGGCAACAGGGCGACGCGCTCGCGGAAGCGCAGGCCGAGCTGCGGGTGGAAATAATCCAGCTGCAGTGCTGATTCGTCGATAGACAGGCGAGCACTCGTGACCTCCATGCCTTGCGAGCCAATACCCTGGACCATGATGCGGCCATAGGCTTCCAGATCGTCGAAAAATGTTTCCGACAACAACCGCAGGAAAAGTTGCTCATTCGCATGCAGACCTATGAAAAGCGGCGAATCGTTGGGCCCCTTGTTGGCGGGGAAATTCGGTTTCAGGACGTCAGGAGCCTGTTCCCGGCTGGTGATGATGTCCCAGTCGGGGGAGAAAGCCCCACGCACGCCGATATCGTCGTTGCGATAAATCGCCGAGGTAATGATCGCCTGCGCCAGAATGGTTTCGGCGGCAAACAATATGCAGACGACCAGACAGGCCAGGATTCGGTTGGGCAGTTTCGACATCAGGACATCACCCCGGTATGACAGAGCCTGCCATTGTAAGAAATATTTACCGGGATGACAGGGAAAGCGGCTGGAAAAGGTGTACCACAGGAGGCAAATGCTGGTGGAACAGGCACAAAAAAACCCGTTCTTCCCTAAACAGGCACCCCCAATCTAGCACAGTCCCAGGTAGCCGAAATACCGGGCCTGGTGAGCCAGGGCTTCCTGCCTGAACAACTTTGCCGCCATGTGTTGCCGTCCCTGCCATCGCGCCGGTTCTGATCTATTTCCAACATAGTCCGGGTTTTTGGATTGCGCAAAACCCAGAGCTAACCGCCCAAAGGCGGTAGCCCGATTTTTGCCAACTGTGCTATTATTTCGTCTTTATTTGAAACTGATTTTCAGGTTGTTATGAAGAATTTTGCCAAACTCACGATCCTGTTGGGCGCGGTGATGCTGGCCGGTCAGGCCGTGGCGCACCATTCATTCGCCATCTACGATTTTGAAACCAAGATCCCCTTTGATGGCGTCGTGGAATCAGTCAAGTTCCGCAACCCGCATATCGAGCTGACCCTGAAAGTCATGAATGCCGCTGGCGAGGAAGAAATCATCCATTTCATTGAAGGTGCCCCTGCCAACATGATGGTGCGCAATGGCATAAAGCCGGACATGCTCAAGCCAGGCTCCAGGCTGCACACTGAAGGCTCCCCACTGATCGAGGATCCAACACAGTTTTTCCTGCGCAGCGTTCGGACAGAGGACGGTACTGAATACGCCAACTGAATGGATTCACCCCGGTCATAAGAAAAAGCATTACGCAAGCAACAAGCACTCCCCCCAAATTGAAATTCAGAAGTTTAGGAACCAAACATGACTAGCATGAACAAACCCAACCAGCCCTGGGGCAACACGGTCGACGTTGAATTCGAAGACGGCATCGCCTTCGTTTACTTCAATCGTCCCGACAAAAAGAACTGCATGAGCCCGACTCTGAACAGGGAAATGTATGCGACCCTGCATGCGCTGGAGCTGGATGACCGTTGCCAGGTACTTGTCCTGACCGGCAAGGGTGAAGCATGGTCGGCCGGCATGGACCTGAAGGAATATTTCCGCGAAACCGACAACGAAAGCGATATATTCAAGATGCGTATCCGCGAGGAATCGGCCGCGTGGCAGCAGGTAAAACTGCGTTATTACTCCAAGCCGACCATCGCCATGGTCAACGGCTGGGTATTTGGCGGCGGTTTCACGCCTCTCGTCTCCTGCGATCTCGCCATTTCTTCGGATGACGCGACTTACGGTCTGTCAGAAATCAACTGGGGCATCCTGCCCGGGGGCAACGTCACCAAGTCCGTAGCTGACACCATGGGCCAGCGCAACGCGTTGTACTACATCATGACGGGAGAAACCTTCAAGGGCCAGAAAGCCGCCGAGATGGGCCTGGTTAATGAATCCGTTCCCCATGACCAGTTGAAGACCCGTGTTGTCGAACTGGCCAAGGAACTGATGAAGAAGGATCCTGTCGTTCTGCGCTCCGCCAAGGAAGTATTCAAGCGCGTTCGTTTCATGGATTACGAAACCGCCAATGATTACATCTACGCCAAATCCGACGGCTCCCTGTACCGCAGTGGCGGTGAATTCCGCAGCGGCGCCATGAAAGCCTTCCTGGATGACAAAAAACTGAAACCGGGGCTGGATACCTACGACAAGAAAAAGTAAGTCAACGCTATATCAAAAAACCGGCCTGGGGCCGGTTTTTTTATTCCTGCTACATGGCCCGGTTACAGGGAGGCCACGCTGAGACTGATCACGTAAGTGAACACCACCACGGCGGTGAACAGCAGGATGAACTTCAACAAGCCAAAGCTCGAGCGCTTGCGCAGTTCGTACTCCTCGCGAATGATCAGGTGCTTGGGAATTTTCCTGGCCTTGAATACCATTGCAGTACCTCCTTCAACAGGCCCCATTAGAGCAGGACAACATGCCTTTTCATGGCCGCAAAAGTGGCAGAAATCTGGCACTTGTCTTCCCCGCACCCTGTGCTATGTTGCTTCAGCCTGAGGAGGTGAAAATGAACGCTATCTGCAAATTCCTGGTGACAACTCTCTTGCCAGCCTGTCTGGTCATGACAGCCCATGCCCAACCGGCCGACACAGTACTGATCAATGGCAAAATCCTTACCGTGGATGCCGATTTCAGCATCGTGCAGGCCCTCGCAATCGAGGGTGAGCGCATCGTTGCCACGGGCAGCAACGCGGATATCATGGCGCTTGCCGGTGAGAACAGCACGGTCATCGACCTTGACGGAGCTACTGTGGTGCCGGGGCTCATCGACAACCATTTCCATTTCCTGCGCGCCGTACAGCGCTGGCATCGCCAGCCACGGTTGGACGGCATCAATTCCCGTGCCCTGGCCCTGCAGATCCTGGCCGACAAGGTAGCCGAGTTCGAGCCAGGTGAATGGATTCTGACCCAGGGCGGCTGGTACCCGGAGCAGTTTGCCGATACACCCGGCGGTTTTACCCTGGAAGAACTCGACCGTGTGGCGCCCGCCAACCCCCTGTTTCTCCAGGAACGATACAACATGGTGTATGCCAACACCCTGGCCCTGGAAGCCGTGGGTATCGACCCCGCAACAGGTGCCCGCCATGCTGCCCCGGGCCTAGCCACGTTCAACCCGCCTTACGGCAGCCTTATCCAGCAGATCGCACCGACCAGCGAGGCGCAACTGGAGCAGAACCTCACGGATTTCATGCATACGCTGAACAGGCACGGACTGACAGCCCTGTACAGTCTTGGCCGCGGACCCGAAGGCGAGGATTATGTCCTGGAGCGCCGCGCCGAGGCCGGCCCCCTGCCCCTGCGGATCTGGCATACCCTGACTTACGAGGCGAATGACCCGGCCGGTGCGCAAGCTGCGGTTGCCCTTATCGATGCCAGTACGCCCAGTACTTTCGATGGCGACTACGGACTGTTCGGTCTGGGGGAGCACATCTACCTGCCGTTTTTCGATTTTCCGTCACAGAATGGGCCCTGGCCGGAAGAAATCATGGCGAGCCTGATGGAAATCGCCACGGCGGCTGCTCGCGGGAACTGGCACATTCACGAACACACCATGAGCAACTGGTCCGTGCAGGACCTGCTCAACCGCTTCGAGCGGCTCAACCGTGTCGTGCAGATGGACGACTTGCGCTGGACCCTGGCGCATGTCTACGACATCACCCCGGACAGTATCCTGCGCGCCAAGAACCTCGGCATGACCCTCGCCGTGCATGGTGTGGGCATGAACGGTGGCATACGCATACCCTTCCGCGACATCGCTGACAGCGGCATCGTATTCGGGCTCGGCACTGACTCCACCATCGTGTCCCACTATCAGCCCTTCATCACGCTGGGCTGGGCAGTGAGCGGCGTGGACATCGCCGGCAACCAGGCACTGGACCAGACCCTTACCCGTGAGGAGGCGCTCATCGCCCATACGCGCAACAACGCCTACCTGTTTTTCCAGGAAGCCAACCTGGGCACGCTCGAGCCGGGCAAGTTTGCCGACCTGGTCGTGCTGGATCGGGATTACATGACCATTCGCGAGGACGAGATTTTCTGGATTCAGCCGACGCTTACCATGGTGGGCGGACGTGTCGTCTTCGAGAAGGAATAATCCTGCATGCTGAACATGGATTTCAGTCAGCGGGTGGCCATCGACACCGCTGCCCTGGACTGGGTGGCAAGCCCCGCCCCGGGTGTCTGGCGCAAGCCGCTTGCGCGTGAGGAAGCTGAACGCGGCCACGCCACCAGCATCGTCAAGTACGACCCCGGCGCCAGCTTCAGGGGGCATAATCACCCCCTGGGCGAGGAAATACTCGTGCTTGAAGGCACCTTTTCAGACGAGACCGGCGATTTTCATGCCGGCACCTATTTTCGCAACCCGAAAGGCTTCATCCATGCGCCCTTCAGCAAGGAAGGCTGCGTCATTCTCGTCAAGCTGCACCAGATGTCACCCGATGACACCACCCGGCTGGCCATCGAAACGGACAAGGTGGAATGGACGGGTATCGATGGCGGCGTTCACATCCTGAGCCTGCACGAGTTTGGCCCGGAACGCGTTGTCATGGTATACATGCCGAAAGGCACCTCCGGTCCCCATCATTCGCATCCGGGTGGCGAGGAGATCTACATCATCAAGGGTGGTTATCACGACGAATACGGCAGCTACGGTGCCGGCTGCTGGATTCGCATGCCGCCCACAAGCGAGCATCGCCCGGTCATGGATGAAGATACCGTGCTCTGGGTGAAATCAGGTCATCTGCCTTAAAGCGCGAGAAACGCACCGGCACCGGCGATGAAGTCACGCCGGCTGATTGGGATCGCCGCCCTGTCCTGTACCGCCCCCCCCATTATAGGCGCCCAGCAACTTCCCTACCCAGAGCAGAATCAGCAATGCCGGGGTCACCATGACCGTTGTGAGAACGAAGAACAGCATCCAGTTGCCGCCCAGTCCGTCGACGATGGCGCCACTGCTCGCGGCAAGCGTGGTACGTCCGAAATTCGAAATGGAGGTCATCATGGCGAACTGGGTTCCCGTGTAGGTGCGGCTGGCGAAATAGGAAATAAAGGAAATCGCACATACGGTGGCGAAGGCCTGCGTGAAATTGTCGATCAACAGGGTCAGCACGAACAACCAGGGCTCCGGACCTACCATCGACATGGCGGCGTAAAGCAGGTTGCTGCCGGCCATGGCGATGCCACCCACTAGCATTCCGCGGATAACGCCGAAGCGTGTATTGACGAAGGCACCGACCAGGGAAAATACGATGGTCATGAAACCACCGAAGAATTTCGAGTACAGGGCGATCTGCTCCGTGGTGAACCCCAGTTCCACGTAGAATACCAGCGACATACGCCCCAGCATGGCTTCACCGAGCCGGAAGCTGAACAGGAACACGAGGATACCAAGGCCCAGCTTGAGTCCGCACCGATGGAAAAATTCGGTAAACGGAATGAACAGGGTTTCCTCGAGCCATGTGCCCGGACCCATTTCCTTGCCATCGTGATCGAAGCGCTTCTCCGCCGCCTCCTGCTCCAGGGGCTCGGGCGACAGGATCACGCCGATCATCAGCAGCGCAATGAAGATGGTCAGCGCCCTGTAAACTGAGGGCCATTCGAGTCCGATCGTCTCACCCCCCAGCCACAGCGCTAGCGTGCCGCCGATAAAGGCATAACCGGACTGCCAGCCCGCCGTCGCCAGTGCCGATGCCCAGGGAATCTTTTCGTCCATTTCATCCCGCCGGAACAACATGACGCGGTAAGCATCGATGGAAACGTCCTGGCTGGCGGAAACGATCGCGATGCCGAGGGCGCTGGCGCCCACCAGGAACAGGTTGCTTACCGGATCAGCCGTACTCATGAGGAAGAGCAGCAGAATGATCAAGCCCTGGCAGAACACGATCCATGAGCGTCGCTGTCCCAGCCATTTGTGCAGGAACGGCAGCCTGACCCTGTCGACCAGCGGCGCCCACACCCAGTTGAGGGCATAGGACGCAGTTACCGCTCCGATGAAGCCGATGGCACTGCGTGACAGCCCCTCGCTCTGCATCCAGAGTGTCAGTACCGAGCCATGCAGAACCCACGGAAAGCCCTGGGAAATACCGATCAGGTAGACGACAAGAAATCGACGGTCAAGGAGGGTCCTGAAAGATGGTGCGCGGGGTTGTATCACTCTGCTTTACTGGCCAGTAGCTGAAAAGACAAAGGTACCAGAAAGGCACGGCGGTGGCATGCCTTAACCGGCTTGGGTATGCGGCGATCAGAGCGGATCGGTGATCTCGATTTCCAGCGTACCAAGGCCGTCGATAGCGGCGACGAGTCGATCACCTGGTACCACCGGGCCAACGCCAGCGGGGGTGCCGGTGAAAATCAGATCGCCCGCTTGCAGCAGGAACAGCTTCGAGAGTTCAGCCACGATCTCGTGGCTTTTCCAGATCAGCTCGGACAAGTCAGCGTCCTGGCGAACCTTGCCGTTGACCTCGACGGCAATGCGTCCATGGTCCGGGTGGCCGATCGCGATTGCGGGCACGATGGGTGACAGCGGTGCCGAAAAATCGAAGCCCTTGCCGGCATCCCAGGGATGGCCGATGCCGCCGGATGCCATTTGCAGGTCACGCCGCGTCATGTCGAAACCGATAGCGTATCCATAAATGTGATCCAGCGCCTCCCCGGCCGGAATATTCCTGCCGCCCTTGCCGATTGCCAGTACCAGCTCGGTTTCGTAGTGGTAGTTCTTTGTCCCCGGCGGATATGGCACCCTGCTGTCGAGTATGACGGCATCGGCAGGTTTCATGAAAAAACAGGGCGGGTCACGATCGGGTGTGGAGCCCATTTCGCGAACATGGGCGGCGTAATTCTTGCCGACGCAGTACACACGATGGACGGGAAATGTCTTATCGGTTCCGCGGATGGGCACCGCCGTAACGGGTGCCGGCTGGTGGCTGTAACTCACTTTTATACCTGCCTGTTTTTGCCTGAATAATAACGGTGTCGAACGGCATTCTAGCTTAGAATATCCAAATGAACGAACAGGCATTAAAATAGCCACATCATTCCGAACCCAGCCAAACCATGAAAGCAGTATCGATCAAGAACCTCGTCAAGAAACTGTCCAGCCTCGGCCTCGAGTCCCTGGGCAACCTCTATGGCAACAATGCCCCGAAAAGCGAGCACATCGGCAATCTGTGCGAGACCCTCCTGGGACTTAAGGGCGAAGCTTCCTCGGTGGCGCTGGCAGAAGAAATCATTGCCGCCTACAGGAAGTTCACCCGCGAGGAAAAAAAGGAATTCTTCCATTTTGTTGAAAGCAGTCTCGCGGCCAGCCCCGCCAAGGTAAACGCCGCCATTGCCGGTTACCAGGAAAAGCCTTCGCAGCAGGCCATCCAGGCGCTGCACGAGGCCAGCGAATCACGCCGGCTGGA
>JALRBG010000249.1 GCA_023257855.1 Pseudomonadales bacterium
ATTGAGGCTACCTCCTTGCTCCTTGCTCCTTGCTCCTTGTCCCCTTGTGCCTATTTCAAGGGCAGGTACACATCCGTGATCATGTCGTTCTCCCGGATATCCGGCCCCACGTTCACGTAATGGAAGAAAATGGGGAAATCCCCGAGCTCCTCGCCGCTCTGCGGCAGCCAGTCATAGACCAGGTATTCCGCCGCCGCGACATGCTCATGCGAGCCCTTGTGCCGGGCTACAGCGCAGCGGCAGGCAGGAATGATCTTGTTGACCACCCCCTGGGGGTTCTCAGGGACGTCATCTTCCACGGAGACGCAAATGTCGATCCGGTAATCTTCCGGAAAGGTGTTGGCCGTATCCGTGTAATGAATGCCGTAGGTGTTGCCCTTGTCAGGGCCTATCTTGTTGGCCTGGCGCCACTCGATGAACTTCATCGTGGTCTCATACGTCCTGTGTTCGGGACCGTGATGCTCCAGAGCCGCGATCCGGGTGGCCGGGAAATTGATGATATGCACCTGCATGGTATGACGCTCCTGTTTCGTGGGCGGTTGGTCGTGGTGGACAGGCCACCAGGATTCTCAGTCCGGGTTGCGCCGGAAGCGCGAGGGTGGTTGGCACTAACCTGACCGAAATTGCTGTCTTGGCCCATGCCGCATGATTCCTGCTACAATCGCAGCCCTGACTTTCCCTGACATTCATATCCCTGACCATGACCAGACTCATCGGCTACCTGCAAACCGGTTTCGCCATTCTGCTTTACCTGCTCAGCGCTGTCACATTCATCGATTACATGTACTCCCTGACCATTCGTGACACTGTAACTGCAGTGGAGAATGCCTTCGGTACGCTGGTCATCCTGGTTTTCATGCTGGTGCTGGCCAAATTCACCCTGGCAGCGGGCAAGAAAAAGCTGGCCGCTGACGAAGCGCTCAATGCCGTCGAATCTTCGGAAAAACCTGTCTCCCGCGACGAAATTGATCCAGGTCAAACAGGCGCAGGAGAAGGGGCTGAAAAGTAACGAAAAATGGCGCTGGAAAGCCTGAAATTCCTTGCCCTGATTAAGCCTTTGCTTTAAGATTCACGCGCTTAAGATTATCATGCAGCGCAACGCAGACTTCTAGTCTGGGAAAAAACCTAAGTAAGAAATTTTTTTATATAAAACAGTCACATATATGTTTTCATGTGATCCAGCCAGCTTTAGATTGCTGGCACGTGTCATAGCTAGAGTAAGATGCCAAAACATAGTAACAATTTAAGCCACCCTTATATTCTTCTGACCCGTACCACAGACAGTCCACTGCCCCTCCAAGAATTGCAGAATATCTTCTCATCGACGCCGCCCTTCGTCGATGTAAAAAAAAGTCTCATAAAATCTGAAAATACCGCTACAGCACATTAAGCTAACTAGGCGGTTTGTAAATTAAGGACTAGAAACATATGGCATTCGTCGTCGCAATTATTTTTCTTATTATCATATCAATCGTGTTTCATTTCTGGAGCCCATGGTGGCTGACCGAAATTGCCTCTAACTGGACTTCGATCGACGATACCATCCTGATCACCTTCTGGGTGACCGGTTTCGTGTTCGTAGCCGTCAACGCCTTCCTGGCTTACTCCGTCTACAAGTACCGCTATGACAAGAACCGCCGGGCCAACTACGAACCCGAAAACCATAAGCTGGAAATCTGGCTAACCGGTTTCACCGCCATCGGTGTCGCGGCCATGCTAACCCCGGGCCTGTTCGTGTGGGCCAGCTTCGTGACCGTGCCGGAAGACGCCATTGAAGTAGAAGTGGTAGGTCAGCAGTGGCAGTGGAGTTTCAGATACCCGGGCGCCGATGGCATCTTGGGGACAGCAGGTTCAGAGCATGTGAGTCAGGAAAATCCGCTTGGCGTAAACCCCGAAGATCCCTATGGTCAGGATGATATAATCGTCCAAACAAAGGAAATGCACCTGCCATTAAATCAGCCAGTGCATTTATTGCTACGTTCGAAGGACGTACTGCATGATTACACCGTCGCGCAATTTCGCGTGAAGATGGATTTGGTACCCGGTACCGTAACATATTTATGGCTGGAACCAACGAAGGCTGGTCGTTATGACATCCTTTGTGAAGAACATTGCGGCCTTGGCCATTTCGTTATGCGCGGTTCTGTTGTTGTGGAGGAGCAGGCAGATTATGACGCTTGGCTAGCAACTCAGCAGACATTCGCCCAGACCCAAAGCGCGAGCATAGGTAATGCTCAAGCAGGTCAGGCTAACTATGCTGTCTGTTCCGCCTGTCATGGCGCCAACGGCGAGGGCAATGTTGCCCTTAATGCCCCCAAACTAGCCGGCCAGGAAGGCTGGTATATTCGCCAGCAGATCGCTTATTACAAGACCGGAGTGCGGGGCACAAATCCTGGTGACACGTATGGTGCTCAGATGGCCCCGATGGCCGCGACCATGGCCAATGACCAGATTCTAAATAACGTGATCGCTTACATCGATACACTGCCGGACACTGCGGCACCAGAAACCATCACTGGGGACCTCGCGAACGGCATGGACCTTTACCAAGGTAAATGTTCGGTTTGTCACGGCGAACAAGGCCAGGGGGTATGGTCAACTCACGCCCCGCGTCTTGCTGGCATGACTGACTGGTACCTCAAGCGTCAGCTCGAATACTTTAAAAACGGCGTGCGTGGCACCCATCGGGAGGACCAGCTTGGCTACCAAATGACGCACATGGTATCGGCTCTTGCCGATGAGCAGGCGATGGATGACGTGGTCGCTTACATCAATACACTGCAATAAAAAAATTAATCCGATAATGCTTACTCTGCGTTATCAGAATTAGACATAAAGTAACAGGCTGGCTGGGCTGGGCTGTTGAAATGAGGAGATAGTAATGGCTTATATACCCATAGCGGATCAGACCGACGAGATGCACGATCCGCATAGCTTTATCACCAAGTACGTCTGGAGCCAAGACCACAAGGTTATTGCTATCCAGTATGGCGGCATAGCAATTGCTGTCGGCCTGATTGCCCTTGGACTGTCGGTATTGATGCGCTTACAGCTGGGTTATCCCGATAGTTTTGCATTCATTGATCCGGCCGATTATTACCAGTTCGTGACCATGCACGGCATGATTATGGTTGTTTACCTGCTTACCGCACTTTTCCTAGGCGGCTTTGGGAACTATCTAATTCCTCTGCAAGTTGGAGCACGCGACATGGTGTTCCCTTTCATGAATATGCTAAGTGTTTGGGTATACCTGCTATCGGTCATTATTTTATTAGCTAGCTTCTTCGTCACTGGTGGTCCTACCGGAGCCGGATGGACGCTTTATCCGCCTCAGTCAATCACCGGAGGCACACCGGGTGCCGACATGGGTATAACCTTGATGCTAGCGTCTTTGGCTGTTTTTATTGTCGCATTCACTATGGGCGGCTTGAATTATGTCACCACCGTCCTACAGGCTCGTACCCGCGGCATGACCCTGATGCGCATGCCCTTGTCTGTCTGGGGAATCTTCGTCGCCACCGTTCTTGGTCTTTTCGCGTTCCCGGCGCTGTTTGTCGCTGCTATCATGATGACCTTCGATAATTTACTAGGTACCAGCTTTTTCCTTCCCGCTATGGTTTCGCTGGGCGAAACATTGGACCATAGCGGGGGTAGCCCGGTGCTATTCCAGCACCTATTCTGGTTCTTCGGTCACCCTGAAGTGTATATCGTTGCGCTACCTGCCTTTGGCCTGGTATCTGATGTGCTCAGCTGCCACGCCCGCAAAAACATTTTCGGCTACCGGATGATGGTATGGGCAATAATTGCGATCGGCGGCTTGAGCTTTATCGTATGGGCACACCACATGTATGTCTCAGGTATGAACCCATACTTCGGCTTCTTCTTTGCGTTTACCACGCTGATCATTGCCGTCCCCACCGCGATCAAGGTATACAACTGGGTACTGACCCTTTGGGAAGGTAATATTCGGCTGACAGTACCCATGCTGTTTGCTTGTGGCTTTATATTTACCTTTATCCATGGTGGCTTGACAGGCATATTTCTTGGCAATGTGACTGTTGATCTGCCTCTTTCAGACACTTATTTCGTTATCGCTCATTTTCACATGGTAATGGGTGTATCCCCAGTAATGGTTCTATACGCTGCGCTTTACCATTGGTACCCTAAAATGACGGGACGCATGTTCAATGTCACCCTGGGCAAAATCCATTTCTGGGCCACATTCTTCGGGACCTATGCGATTTATCTTCCCATGCACTATTTGGGCATAATGGGGCTGCCACGTCGGTACTATGCAATGGGTACAACCGAATTCCTGCCCGACTCCGCCCAGACACTCAATGCCAACATCACATTGGCCGCCATATGGGTAGCTCTGTTCCAGTTGGTATTTATCTTCAACATCATCTGGAGCACGTTCAAAGGCAAAAAGGCAGACCCAAATCCCTGGGAAGCCACCTCTTTAGAATGGTTTACACCTGATAATCCTCCTAAGCACGGTAACTGGGGGCCGGAGCTGCCGACAGTCTACCGCTGGGCCTATGAATATAGCGTTCCTGGTGTGAAGGCTGATTTTGTGCCGCAGAATATGCCGCCCGAAGAAGTGGTTATGGAAGATCCGAACGCTAGATACGTGGGCCACGATGGTTAAAAAAGCATGGGCTTTCTAAAGAGCATTTTCGACAAGCCCTGGGATTACCAGGGCGAAGATCCTAGTCTAAAGGGGAAAGAGCTAGCGGAGGGTATGCATCCGAAACGCATCGCCCTGCGAATGTTTTTGGCCGTTGTTTTTGTGTTATTCATGCTCTTCATCGTGGCCTATTTCATCCGCATGGAGCTGGATGATTGGCGGCCGCTTCCCGAACCTGGGTTGCTCTGGATTAACACTGCCATGCTAATTATCTGCAGCATCGTTATGCAATGGACTCGGGGTGCCGCTCAGAAAAGTGTGAGACAGCAAGTCAAATGGGGCATGCTGGCTGCTGGTGCCTTTACTCTGGCATTTATCTTCGGCCAGCTTAGTGCTTGGGAGGAACTCAATAACGCGGGATTTTACCTTTCAAGCAACCCAGCAAATTCGTTCTTTTATGTCCTCACTGGCCTCCATGGATTGCATGTTCTTGGTGGCCTATGGGTGTGGACCCGAGCAACAATTAAGGTTTGGAGCGGAACTGAAATTAAGGCAGTTAAATTAAGCGTCGAATTATGTGCTGTTTACTGGCATTTCCTTTTGCTCGTCTGGCTAATTCTTTTTGGATTATTGTCAAACACATAACTTATAAAAAAATACTTCAAATTTATATTTTTAGGATGTAACTATGAGTGGAGAATCACTTACCCTGTCTCAACATGGTAGTACTATGGTCGAGGACTGGGCCAGCGACAAACAAACATTCCATGTACCTTGGGGCAAGGTGATGATGTGGATATTTCTAGTATCCGATACCTTCATCTTCAGCTGCTTTCTTATCAGCTACATGAATGTGCGCAGGACTACTACCGAACCATGGCCTTACCCCAGTGA
>JALRBG010000291.1 GCA_023257855.1 Pseudomonadales bacterium
CCGGGTCGGACCCGCAGCTGGAAAGCTCGCTCAACATGCCGACCGGCGGAGACGAGCGGCATACGCTGTTGCTCGTGGGGTTGACGTATGTACTGTATTCCCTTGATCCGTCACTGTTTTTGAACTCCGGCGTCGGGCTCGATGCAAAGACCTTTTTCTTGCGTCTGGACGAACTCATGCAGGAAAAGCCCGAGGCAGCGAAATTTCTCGCTGAACTGCGCGCCTACGGCCAGGGGGTTTGTACCCGTATGGGCATCGCTCCATGAATATCATGCACCTGCTCAAGCGGACGGGCCCCGGCATCATCGTGGCGGCGACGGGCCTTGGCGCCGGCGATATCGTGGCGGCCTCTGCAGCGGGCGCCCGGTACGGCACAGTGCTGTTGTGGGCAGTGATCTTCGGCGGCATCCTCAAGTACGTTATCACCGAGGGCATCGGCCGCTGGCAGCTGGCCACCGACACCACGCTGCTGGAGGGATGGATCGACAGGCTGCCCAGGCTCTTCAGCTGGTATTTCGTCGGATATCTGTTCCTTTGGACCTTCATGGTGGCGGCCGCGATGATGGCCGCCTGCGGCCTGGCAGCCTATGCCTTCTTTCCCGGCCTGTCGGTGGGCGCGTGGGGCGCCATCCACGCCATAGTGGCCCTGGTGATCGTTTGGATCGGTCGCTACCAGATGCTGGAAGCGGCAATGAAGTTCTTCATCGGCCTGATGTTTATTACCGTGCTTTATTGCGCCATCCGCGTGCTCCCTGACATGGGCGGCATCCTGTCCGGCATGCTGGTTCCCCGGGTCCCTGAGGCCGGCATGGCGCTCGTGCTCGGCGTGATCGGCGGTGTAGGCGGCAGCATCACCATCATGAGCTACGGATACTGGATGCGCGAGGCCGGCTGGCAGGGCAAGGAGATGATGCCGGTGATGCGCGCCGACCTGGCCGTAGCATACGGCCTGACGGCGGCCTTCGGCGTCGCCATCATCATCGTGTCCGCCGGAGTGCATCCCGAGGTCGTGTCAGGCAACAACATGGCACTGGCCGTGGCCGACCAGCTGGTGCCGGTGATGGGGGAGACCGGCAAATGGATCTTCCTGTTCGGCTTCTGGGGTGCAGTATTCAGCTCGATGATCGGGGTCTGGCACGGAGTGCCGTTCCTGTTCGCCAATTTCCTTTATCATTTTCGCCAGCACACGCACCTGCTGGAATCCCATGCCAGCATCTCGAAAACGCCGGCCTACCGCGGCTACCTGGTCTACCTGGCCATCCTGCCCATGTCCCTGTTGCTGCTGGAGCGTCCGGTTTGGATCGTCATTACCTACGCGGTGACGGGCGCCATCTTCATGCCACTGCTGGCGGCTTTGTTGCTGTACATGAACTCGTCCCGGTCCTGGCTCGGTGAGCACGCCAATGGCTGGCCGAGCAAGGTATTACTCAGTATCAGCCTGCTGGTATTTGGCTACCTGCTGGTACTGGAGCTGCTGAGCCGACTGCCTGGCTGACCGTCGAAAGCGATAATTTTCCAATTTCGCTACGAACCCTTTAAAATTGGCGCTTCATTACAAGAATAAATCCCCCTATGCATGATTTTGAGGACATAAGGCCTTATCGCGATGAGGAGGTCCGGCCTGTCGTGGACAGGCTGCTCGAGGATGAGTCCCTGTCCAGGGCCCTCGCCAGGTTCAAACACCCCCTGCTGTACCGCTTCCTGCCTGGCTGGGTCACCGGCAAGGCGCAGGCCGCGCTCGCCGCTGAGACCGCCCATGTGCAGAGCATCCGCGATGTCCAGCTGATCATCGAGAAATACCTCGACAAGCTCATCGAGGACACCACCACCAGCCTGACCTCGGAGGGGCTGGATGCCCTCGATGCCAGCCAGCCCTACCTGTTCGTGAGCAACCACCGGGATATCACCATGGATCCGGCCCTGGTGAATTACATGATCTACCACCACGGCCTGGACACCTTGCAGATCGCGATCGGCGACAACCTGCTCAAGCGGCCTTTTCTAACCGACCTGATGAAGCTGAACAAGAGTTTTATCGTCAAGCGCTCGGTGCAGGGCAGGGACCTGCTCAAGGCCAGCAAACAGCTGTCGGCTTACATACATCACTGCATCAAGACTGGTGAAAACGTGTGGATCGCCCAGCGTGAAGGCCGTGCGAAGGACGGCATCGACAAGACCGAGACCGCTATCATCAAGATGCTGCACATGGCCGATCGCAAATCCACGCTCAAGCTCAGCCTGCAGGAATCCATGAACTCGCTGAACATCGTACCGGTGTCCATTTCCTACGAGTACGACCCTTGCGACCGTTTCAAGGCCGAGGAGCTTTACACCATCGACACCACCGGCAAATTCGAAAAGGACGAAAACTCCGACGTGCGCAGCATCCTGAATGGCATGGTCGGTGCAAAGGGTGATGTACACGTCACCTTCGGCAGACCCATCGTATTTCCTGACGCGGTCACCGCCGAGGGGGTGGCCAGGCAGCTGGATGAGCAAATCATCCGCAACTACCGGTTGCATGCCGTGAATTACATCGCGATGGAAATGGTGCAGTCCGACTTCATGGATTTCGGCAAGCTGCCTGCGATCCTGGGGGTCAGCCCGGGCGAGATCAGCGGCAAGCGCCGCGACTTCAGAAAGCGCCTCGGTAGCATGCCCAGGAACCTGCAACCCTATGTCCTGAACATGTATGCCAACCCGGTCATCCGCAAAGTCGAAATCGGGGGTTCGTGACCTCACTTTGGCAAAGCGGGCTCCATACACTATATTGAAAGCACGTTGTATTTCCGCGGCAGGCTGTCTCTCCGATGCTTTCTGACGAACTCAAGCAAACCATTCAGCATCATTATTCCACGCTGGTCAAAAACAGGAATCTGCAGAATCGCCCCGGCCAGAAACTGATGATCGCGGACATCGCCAACTGCCTGTCAGGGGTGGAGATGGACGCAGACGGCATGCGGATTTCCCCGCAACCGGCCATCTGTGTCATCGAGGCCGGCACCGGCATCGGCAAGACAATCGCTTACCTCCTGTCGGTCATACCCGTGGCGAAAGCCATGAACAAGAAAGTCGTTCTCGCCACGGCCACAGTGGCCCTGCAGGAACAGGTCATGAACAAGGACATTCCCGACCTGCTCAAGCACAGCGAGATGCAGTTTTCCTACTCGCTGGCCAAGGGTCGCGGGCGCTACCTGTGCCTGTCCAAGCTCGACAATGCCCTCAGAACCGGCAGCAGTCAGGAGGCCATGCTCGACCTGTACGGCCTGGAACTGGAAGACCCGACCACGGCTGACAAGGAGCTGTACCAGGCGATGCTGGATGCGCTCATCGACGGCAAGTGGAAGGGTGACAGGGACGACTGGAAAACCGTTCTGACCGAAAACCAGTGGCGCAACGTGGCAGTTGAGAAGGGCCAATGTTCGGGCAATCGCTGTTCCAATTTCAGCAACTGCTGTTTCTTCCGCAGCCGTAACAACATGCAAAAGGCCGACTGTATCGTCGCCAATCATGACCTGGTGCTGGCAGACCTGGCGCTTGGTGGCGGCGTCATTCTGCCGCCCCCGGAAGACTGCATCTATATTTTCGACGAGGCGCACCACCTGCCGCTTAAGGGCGTGTCCCATTTTTCACATTTTATCCGCCTGCGCGCCA
>JALRBG010000248.1 GCA_023257855.1 Pseudomonadales bacterium
AGCATCAACGCACTTTGTTGCGACAGGGTGAAGGTGTAATAGCGGGCCAGGAAGCCGGCATCATCGTCGGCGGTTGCTGTGCAGTTGGCATCCCAGTCACCAGTGATCGCTAGCGGCAGCGGGACGGTTTCACGACAGGGGTCCGTGACCACGGCAAGGCTGGCGCTGCCCTTATCGATGGAGCCCTGGGCGTCACGAGCCTCGAAATGGAATGCGTAGTCTCCGACAGGCAGGCCTTTCAGGCGAAACAGGCGAAAGTTGAACAGGCTCACCAGCGGAGTATCTTCCAGCGCCGGCACCAGGTTTGTCATCGGCACCAGACCGGCCGGGAACTGGAGTACGATCTGGCCGTCAGGTGTGTCGGCCCAGAAATAGTAGTCCGCCAGGTTGCCGATGAAGGAGCCGGGCCAGAGATCGATGCGGATCTCCGCGGTTTCCCCGGCATAGATCTGCGTGCTGGTGGCATTGTTGACGCGTACGGCAGAGCTGGCACCGGGACTCGCGGCATCATTGGCATCGGTGCCCAGCTTGAACTCCTCGAGGTTGCGCAGACCGTCGCGGTCGTTGTCTTCACGGTCGAGCCCGTTGGCGCTGATGAAGTCGAGCACATTGTCCGCGCTGACCGCATCACCTGTGACTGCGGTGACGGAATTGTCCAGTGTGCCAAGCTCGTTGCATGCCTTGGGTGCTGGGCCGTCGATGGTCAGGCCGGCAAGTCGGTTGCCGTTGCTGTCAGGGGAGAGGGCGTCCACCCGGTAGCGCTGGCGCACCCGATCTACGGCCAGGAAAATGCTGAAATTGCAGGTATCGATTACCTCGGGGGCATCCTCGAGGCACAGCACGGCCGCCGCCGAGTCGAGGCTGTCGGCACGGATCTTGTCCGGCAACTGGAAATGTACGGAGGGGATATAGCCGCTGCGGTGGTACAGGAGCAGCTTCTTCCTGCCAGAGGTGCTGAGGCCGGTATTGTCCCGGCAATAGGCCTGCAACCGGTTCAGGTCCGCGTTGCTGAAGTAGTCGGTTCCGGCACGGGTGCTGGCAGCAACGGCTGAACAGGTAATGACGGCAATCAGGTAAGGCAGTACTGCCAACCTGGCAGTGACAGGTTTACTACGCATGGCTTGGTTTGATGAGGTTTTCTCCCGCCAGCAAGTATGCGATATCACCCGTGGAATGGCTACGGGAAAATACCCGTCCGGCTTCAGCCACTTG
Source organism: Pseudomonadales bacterium (assembly GCA_023257855.1). Lineage (GTDB taxonomy): Bacteria > Pseudomonadota > Gammaproteobacteria > Pseudomonadales > Pseudohongiellaceae > Eutrophocola. The sequence goes on from JALRBG010000248.1 coordinate 1,213, forward strand.
GGCTGAAGCCCGCATTTTTACTGGCCTGGGTGCTGCAATGGCGAGTATTTCACACGTTGCCCACTTTTCCTGATTTATGTAAAATGGCCGGCTCCCTTGCGCCAAATCCAAGGGTGTTTTCTCCCTTAAACAATCCCCTAACTAATTGATTTAAGAAGGAATTATGAGGACGGGTCTGTATCATCCAGATGAGTTCAGAGATAACTGCGGCTTCGGGCTAGTGGCCCATATTGAAGGCAAGCCCAGTCATGATCTGCTGGAAACCGCCATCAACTCCCTGACCTGCATGACGCATCGCGGCGGCATAGCTGCTGACGGCGTCACTGGCGACGGTTGCGGCTTGCTGATGCAGTTGCCGGATTCCTTTCTGCGCGAAATCGCCCGCGAGCTGTTCAAGGCCGAATTATCCGAATTCTACGGTGTGGGCATGGTGTTCCTGAGCCAGGATCCCAAAAAAGGCACACACGCAAAGTTGATTCTGGATGAGGAAATCAGGAACCAGGGCCTGGAAGTGCTTGGCTGGCGCATGGTGCCTTGTGATGACTCGGTATGCGGACGCATGGCCCTGGCCAACATGCCTACCATCGAGCAGGTCTTCGTCAATGCCCCGGGACTTTCCAAGAAAGAACTGACCGTGAAGCTGTTCGTCGCCCGCCGCAAAGCCGAAATCCGGCTGGCGGATGATCCCGATTTCTATATTTGCAGCCTGTCCGACTCGGTCATCTCCTACAAGGGCCTGATGATGCCCGTGGACCTGCCGAATTTTTACCTGGACCTGAAAGATCCGCGTATCGAAGTGGCCATGTGCACTTTCCACCAGCGCTTTTCCACCAACACGCTGCCCAAGTGGCCCCTGGCACAACCTTTCCGCATGCTCGCCCACAACGGTGAGATCAATACCATCCGCGGCAATCGCAACTGGGCCGTGGCACGTATCAACAAGTTCAAGTCCTCAGCCATTCCGAACATTGAGGAGCTGGCCCCGGTGGTCAACTTCACCGGTTCGGACTCCTCTTCCATGGACAACATGCTGGAACTGCTTGTCACCAGCGGCATGGACCTTTACCAGGCCATCCGGCTCATCATGCCGCCGAGCTGGCAGAACATGGAAAACATGGATGCCGCGCTGCGCAGCTTCTACATCTTCAACTCCATGCACATGGAGCCCTGGGACGGCCCTGCCGGCGTGGTACTCACCGACGGCCGCTTCGCCGCATGCGTACTCGACAGCAACGGCCTGCGACCGTCACGCTGGGTGGTCACCAAGAACGGCTACCTGACGTGTGCCTCGGAAATCGGCGTCAATGACTACAAGCCCGAAGACGTGGTTGCCAAGGGCAGGGTAGGGCCCGGCCAAATCCTGGTGGTCGACACCCAGGAAGGCAAGATCATGCATACTGACGATGTCTCCGACTATCTCAAGGTGCGCCAGCCCTACGCCAAGTGGGTGAGAAACAACACCAGCTACCTGGAGTCACGTTTTTCCGAAGACACCGCGGAGTTGCGCCCCATGCCCGAAGAGGAATGCGAGCGCTACATGAAAATGTTCCAGGTGACATTC
>JALRBG010000310.1 GCA_023257855.1 Pseudomonadales bacterium
GCAGGTGACCAGGGCACGCTTGATGAACTTATACGGGACTACGCCGGGTTCGATAACCAGTATGCCCGGGCGCTGATTAGGCAGGCACAGAGGGAACAGGCAGATAACAAGCCTCCTGCCGCCTCGCGCAAGCTGTTTGCCTACCTCAGGGAAATAACGGCGAAATAAGGCCGTAGGTCGGTATAGGCCTGGCGGGCCGTTTGCCGACAATTGCCTATTCAATCATCCGATATGGATATACTCGGCCCGCTTTTCCCCGCCGGATTCTCCGCAAGCTGCTTCGCTACCTTTGCGGCAATATCCAGGTAGATCTGCGCCACTTTGCCATCGGGGTCAGCCACCACCGCAGGATTACCGGCGTCGCACTGCTCGCGAATGGCGGTATCCAGGGGCAATTCTCCCAGCAGCGTCACGCCGTAGTTTTTCGCGATACGTGCAGCACCGCCGTCACCGAAGATATGCTCGCTGTGGCCACAATTGCTGCACACGTGGATGCTCATGTTTTCCACGACACCCAAAATAGGCACTTCCACCTTGCGGAACATCTCTATGCCACGCCTGGCATCCAGCAGTGCCACGTCCTGCGGTGTGGTAACGATAACGGCACCGGTGACCGGCACGCTCTGGGCCAGGCTGAGCTGGATATCACCGGTACCCGGCGGCATATCGACGATCAGGAAGTCCAGCTCACCCCAGCGGGTATCGTTGAGTATCTGGTTGAAAGCGCCGACCACCATCGGGCCGCGCCAAACCATTGCCTGGTTTTCGTCCACCAGCAAGCCCACGGAATTGCACTTGATGCCATGGGCTTCCACCGGCAGCATGAACTTGCCACCCTCTATCTCCGGGCGGGTACCCGGCGCGATGCCCAGCATCAGCGGCTGGCTCGGTCCGTAGATATCGGCATCGAACAGGCCGGTCTTGTGGCCCTGGCGTGACAACGCTAGCGCCAGGTTCACGGCAGTAGTGGACTTGCCCACACCGCCCTTGCCCGAGGCAACCACGACGATGTGCCTGACCTGGCTCAGGTTTGAATCTGGCCTGGGATGAATACTGTGACCGTTGCTCATGACATGGGACTCACTCTAAAAGAAAAAGGGGGCCATGCCCCCTTTCCCTTACGTTAATTTGCTGCCTGCGGATCAGCCAACCAGGATGCCGCCGTAGTTCACAAAGAACGGGGCGAACACCAGGCTCAGGATCGCGGACAACTTGATCAGGATGTTCAGGGACGGACCTGAAGTGTCTTTCAGCGGGTCACCGACGGTATCGCCGATAACCGCAGCCTTGTGCGCTTCAGAACCCTTGCCACCGTGATGGCCTTTTTCGATGTATTTCTTGGCATTGTCCCAGGCGCCGCCGGCGTTTGACGAGGCGATCGCCAGTACGCCACCCGCCACCAGTGAGCCCGCCAGCAGGCCGGCAACGGCCTGGACGCCGAACAGGAAACCGACCACCAGCGGAGTACCGATGATGAGCACGCCGGGAGCGATCATTTCACGCAGGGCGGCCTGGGTGGAGATGGCCACGCACTGGCCGTACTGAGGACGGCCCTGGCCTTCCATGATGCCCGGAATTTCACGGAACTGGCGACGCACTTCCTCGATCATGTCGAAGGCCGCGGCACCCACTGATTTCATGGTCATGGCGGAGAACAGGAACGGCAGCACTGCGCCGATGAACAGGGAGGTATAGACCGTGGGGTCGAGCAGGGTGATGGCACTGACCAGGTCGTAATTGGCACCGTATTCGGGCCGGGCGCGCATCAGGTTCTGGGAATGGGTGATAAAGGCGCTGAACAGGGCCAGTGAAGTCAGGATAGCGGCGCCGATAGCGAAGCCCTTGCCGATGGCGGCAGTGGTGTTGCCTGCGGCATCGAGCACGTCAGTGCGACGACGCACTTCCTTGTCCAGACCGACCATTTCCGCGATACCACCGGCATTGTCGGCGACCGGGCCATAAGCGTCAATCATCAATGCAATGACCAGGGTACCCAGCATGCCCAGTGAGGCGATGGCGATGCCGTACATGCCGGCAAGCTCCCAGGACACGAAAATGCTGACGGCAATGGCAAGGTAAGGCAGCACGGTGCTCTTGTAACCGAGGGCCAGGCCGAAAATGATGTTGGTCGCAGCGCCGGTTTCACAGGACTTGGCGATTTCCTGTACGGGCTTGTAATCACCTGAGGTGTAGTACTCGGTCAGCAGGCCAACTGCCAGGCCGGCAACAAGGCCGGACAGGAAGCAGAAGTAAACGCCGGTGGCGGAGTACATGACTTCGTCAATCACGAAGGATTCGGGAATCATGGCCACAGTGACGAAGTACATCAGGACCGCCATGATGAGGCTTGAAATCATCAGCAGGCGCTTCAGGGCAGGACCTACCTGCTCCTCGGTTTTCACGGTGACCATCAGCTTGGTCACCAGGCTCACGGGAATGCCCACGGCAGTGATCATGATCGGGTAAAGCATGGCATTGAGGTCAGCGGCAAAAGCCAGCGCGCTGATCACCAGTGCGGCACAGGTGCTCTCTGCACAGGAACCGAACAGGTCGGCGCCCATACCGGCCACGTCACCCACGTTGTCGCCAACGTTGTCAGCAATTACCGCAGGATTGCGGGGATCATCTTCAGGGATGCCCTTTTCCACCTTACCCACCAGGTCGGCGCCAACGTCAGCCGCCTTGGTGAAGATGCCGCCGCCAACACGGGCGAACAGCGCAATGGTGGAACCACCCAGACCGAAACCTGCGATGACTTCCATCAGCACGTTGTTCGGAACATCGGTAAGCACCATATTCATGAACAGGTAGATCAGGATCAGGCCAAGTGTGGCGAGGCCAACCAGGGCAAAGCCCATGACGGCGCCGGAGTTGATAGCGACAACGAATGCATCGGCGAGGCTGTTACGGGCGGAAACGGTGGTTCGGGCATTACCGGCTGTGGCGACTTTCATGCCGACGTAACCGGAAAGTACGGAAATGGCGGCACCAAAGAGGAAAGACACTGCAGTCCAGAGACCCTCGTTGGCGCCTTCGGTTTCATGGTTGTCGGTAAGCAGGGCGATAACCACGGCAAAACCGATCATGAAATAGGACAGTGTCTTGTATTCCTGCTTCAGGAACGCCATTGCACCTTCTGCAATTGCACCATGAATGAATTTGAGACGATCGCTCTCTTCTTTTGCCAGGCCAAGGTCGACAGGAATGTCGGTGACCCTCTTCATGTAGAAAAAAGCAACACCAATACCAAACAGTGAAAGCAGGATAATCAAGCCAGTTGCGCCAAGCATTCGGGTCTCTCCGTTAACGTGTAATTTTTCTGATTGGGGTCGTAAAAAATCCGCGCACTTTACCACAACGCAGGGCACAAACAAAGGGAATTAGCCCTTTTCACGGCACCATGGACAGTGCTTGAACGGGTACCTGGAACGACTTGATTTCAGGGCGTTTTAGACGGATTGCGACCGGGATTTTTGAAGAGCTTCTTGAGGCGTTCAGCCGCCTTTGATTTGGGTACGGAGGCGCTCCTGGCGGCGGCGAATCGCTGGCGCAGATTCCCTGCCTTGGCCTGTCGCTTTTTCTCGCGGCGGCTGTCAGTCCGGACAAAGGCGACAACGTCGCCTGGTTCGCACTCCCTGCTCATGATCCTGTTATACCCCCTGTCAGGGCTGGGACATCAGTGACTGTGCCTGGGTGCTCAGGCTCTCCACCTCGTTGGCCAGTTCCTCGAGGCGGGCAGTGTTGAGTTCCTCGGTCAGCTGGCCGGTGGCCTGATCAGTATTGTTGTACTTTTCTTCTTCCCCGGACAGGGCCTGGTTGAGCTCCTCGGCGGCGGCTATGGCGCGACGCAGGACTTCGTTGGCGGCCTCGATATTGCCTGTTTGCGCTTCATTGGCGGCAATTGCTGCACGCAATTCCTCGATACGTGCCTGCTGTGCGGCAGCGATACGGGCCTGTTCGGCGGCGCGGCGGGCGGCGATTTCACGCTGGCGTTCGGCTTCACGGCGTTCCGCGGCTTCCGCTTCCTGACGCTCGCGCTCCATGGCCAGGCGTTCTTCCTCGGCGCGACGCTCGGCTGCCTGTTCCTCGGCGATACGACGGGCTTCGGCTTCACGTTCCGCTTCCATACGCTGGCGTTCACGCTCTTCCGCAAGGGCGCGCTGCTGCTCCAGGGTAGCCTCGCGATCCTGTGCTGCGCTGGAGGTTGTCCGGGTTTCCGGTGAATACACCGTCTGTGAATCCGTACTGCTGCAAGAAGCCAGTACCAGGACTGCTGCCAGTCCGAAAATTAAATCCCTGTAACCACGCATAACGTTGACCTCGGTTGCCCTGTTTTGCCCTGTTATCGGTGAATATATACCGGTGTTGCGAACTGCCTTACTGCGCCAGGCCAACGCCTAAAACGAACGTGAAAAAGGACGTGTAACATCCTGATACCACAATGCAAATTCTGGCCAAGAACCGGTGATTGCGCCATGATAACGCATAATGTTGAAATTAAGGAACCCGGTTCCTGTGAACCAGTGCCCCTATTTGCATGAAACTTTTCGATATTTTCCTCACGAGCGTAGTCTCGTGCATATCCAGCCTGCCCCTGATCCTGCTCTTGCTGGTCCTGCAGCAGGGTCCTGCGCTGGCGCCCAACCCGCCCCTGGACCAGGCCCAGATCAGTGAAATACAGCAATTGCTCATCGATCACGACCCGCGCCAGTTGCTGGCCAGTGATTTACAGGAAGTGCGCCTTACCGAAAATGAACTGAACGCCCTGACCACCTACATCAAGAACACCAACGCCATCCTGGCCACAGTCAACATCCACACTGAACTTGTCGATAATGGCGCGGACATGGCCATGAGCATACCTGTTAATGTCTTCGGACTGGTGCGCTGGTTCAACATCACCCTGCATCTGCAGCAAGATGATGACACCCTGCGCATCGATTCCGTGAATACCGGCAGCCTGGCCCTGCCCTCCTCCCTGCTGGCACCGCTGGGCCATGCACTGACAGCACGACTTGCGGTTGACGAGAACTATCAACTGGTCGCCGCGTTCTTTCAGTCGCTACATTTCCAATCCATGACGGAAGAACGAGTGGTCATCATGCTGGACTGGCAGGAGGACAACCTGCAGCAGCTTGAAAAACAGGCACGGCAGGTATTCGTCAGCGCCCGGGAAGCCGACCGCCTGCTTGAAATCCATGACCGGTTAGCCGGCTATCTCTCGGAACTGCCGCAAGGCATCAATACCGTCAGACTCAATGACCTGCTGCGCCCACTCTTCCTCAATGCCAGCCTCAACAGTGCCGGCGGCGCCGACCCCGTGGCCGAAAACCGCGCCATATTCATCGTGCTGACCGCCTACATGACCGACCTCGACCTGGACCAGCTGATCGGTGCTGAGGTTGCCATCACTGAACCCCGCAAAGTGAAGGTCGTCATCGAGTCGCGGGAAGATCTTGCCAGGCACGTGGTCAGTTCGGCGGCTATTGCCGCATCGGCCGGCGCCACCATGGTGCAGGTACTGACGGTCTACAAGGAGGTCAGCGATTCACGTTTCGGCACGGGATTCAGTTTTACCGACATTGCGGCCAACCAGGCCGGCACCTTGCTGGGCATACTGGCCAGCCGCTCGGAAGCAGATGCCAGGCGATTCCAGGAAGTGATACTGGATACGCTGACCGATTCCGACTATCTGCCTCCGCTGGGCACCTATGACGGCATGACCGAAGAAGAGTTCATCGAGCAGTATGGCAGCCGCGAGTCCGCTGCCTACCTGCAACGACTCGAAGAGATCACGGACAGCATTGCCGCCCGCCCGTTTTTCAGGGCCTTTGAGGGCGAGGGCCAGAACCGTGCTGAATGATGCGCAGTTATCAGATCACCGGGAACGCCTGGAAGCGTTGCGGGATGAACTCTCCGCACAGCTCGAAGCCGGCAGGTCAGCTGCCGACACCGTCGTCCTGGACCAGACCAAGCTCAGCCGCCTGTCACGTATGGATGCGCTCCAGCAACAGAACATGGCGCAATCGACAATGCGCAATGTCACGGCACGCCTGAGACTCGTGCACAAGGCGCTGGCCCGGATCATGTCCGGGGATTACGGATACTGTGATGCGTGCGGTAACGACATCGAGCCGGGCCGTCTTGACGTCCAGCCCGAGGCACCCTGCTGTTTTGCTTGTCAAAGCCAGCAGGAGTATCATCCGCAGTCCTGAATTTCCAGGGTCCCGGTAAACAGGGTAAATCTCACCATCATGGCTAACAAGAAAGGCTTCAACAGCACGGTGCTGCATTCCGACAGGGAAGGCAAACCGGAACACGGGGTATTGCACAAGCCAATACATCCGTCGGTCGCCTTTGCCTACGAGGATGCCCGGGAGCTGGCCGAAGTATTCCAGAACAAGCGCAAGGGCTTTGCCTATGGCCGCCAGAACAATCCCACCATCGAGGCGCTCTCGCAGAAGGTGACGAAACTGGAGGAAGGCATGGCCTCGGTGGTCTTCGGCACCGGCATGGCGGCTATCGGTTCCACGCTGCTGGCCCTGCTCAGGCAGGGAGACCATATCGTGTCCAGCGCCTTCCTGTTCGGCAACACCAACTCGCTGTTCAGCACGTTCCAGGAACTGGGTATCGAGGTAAGCTTCGTGGACGCCACCGACGTGAAGCACGTGGAAGCCGCCATCAAGGACAACACGCGGCTGGTGTTCGTGGAGACCATTGCCAATCCCGTGACCCAGGTTGCAGACCTCGTCGCCATCGGCGACCTGTGCGAAGCGCGCAACCTGGTGTATTTCGTGGACAACACCATGACCTCGCCCTGGCTGTTCAAACCGGTCACCGCAAAAGCCAGCCTCATCACCAATTCGCTGACCAAGACCATCGGCGGCCACGGCAATGCCCTTGGCGGCAGCGTCACCGATACCGGCCTGTATGACTGGACGACCTACCCGAACATCTACGACAACTACAAGAATCTCGATCCCGCGCAGTGGGGCATCACGCAGATTCGCAAGAAAGGCCTGCGTGATTTCGGTGCCTCCCTGGCACCGGAAGCGGCCCACCACATATCGGTGGGCAGCGATACCCTGAGCCTGCGCCTGGACAAGGCCTGCGCCAATGCCATGGCCATAGCCGAGTTCTGCGCCAGGCATCCCAGCGTGCGCAAGGTGTTCTATCCCGGCCTGCCGGATCATCCGCAGCATGCGCGGGCGAAACAACTGTTCCGCCATTTCGGTGTACTGCTCAGTATCGAACTGGATGACAAGGTGGATTGTTTCGACTTTCTCAACAGGCTGGAACTGGTGGTGTCTTCCAGCCATCTCGGTGACAACCGTACACTCGGCATTCCGGTGGCACACACTATCTATTTCGAGATGGGTGCAGAGCGGCGCGCCTCCATGGGGATCGCCGATTCCATGATCCGGCTGTCAGTGGGCATAGAGGACACCGAGGATCTGCTGGCCGACTTCGAACAGGCGCTGGCGGTCTGATACACGCCCGTGGCCGTTCCCCTGTGCCATGTTGATGACATTCCCGAGGGCAGTGCCCGGGGTTTCACCCTGCAGGGAACGCGACTGTTCGCCGCCAGGAATCACAGCAAAATTTTTATTTACCTGAATCGCTGCCCGCACCTGGGCATCGCCCTTGACTGGGAGCCCGACAGCTTTCTCGATCCGGAGGGGCTCTATATCCGCTGCGCCAACCACGGCGCCTTTTTCGAGATCGATACAGGCAATTGCATCCAGGGTCCCTGCGTGGGTGACGCGCTGTGGTCCGTGGACTACCGGATTATGAATGGCATGCTCATGATCGATGAGGCAGAACTACCGGAATCTCCTCGACCAGCCTGATCTCTTTGGGCCCGATGCGCGCCCGCCAGGCCATCAGTTCCACGCCGGCTGCCGCAGCCTCCGCCAACGTTGCGCTGTAGTCGGGATCTATGGCAACGGCCGGCTCCACCCGGTCAATGCCGGTATGCTGCACACAGAAAAACAACACCGCGCGATTCCCTTGCTCCGCGATATGCATCAATTCACGCAGATGCCTGGTACCGCGTGTGGATACTGCGTCCGGGAACAGGCCCAGCCCGCCTGCCTCGCCCAGCGTGACGTTCTTGACCTCGATATAACAGTCTTCTCCGGGGCGCCCGGGATGCCCTCGCAGGAGGAAATCAATGCGGCTGTTTTCCCTGCCGTATTTGACCTCCTGCTGCACGTGACGGTAGCCGGACAGACGCGGCACCATATTTTCCGTTACCGCCTCACGCACCAGGGCGTTGGCCCTGCCCGTATTGATGCCTGCCAGTTTTTTACCAGCCACCTCGATAACTTCCAAAGTATGCGGATATTTTCGGGTCTTGCTGTCAGATGTCGAATACCAGATACGGGAACCCGGCTCTTTGCAGTGCATCATCGACCCCGTATTAGGGCAATGGATCGTCATGATACCGCCATCGGGCAGTTCAATATCCGCAAGGAAGCGCTTGTATCTCCGCAGTAGTCTAGCGGGCTGAAATGGGGGATTGAATCTCATGTGTAGAAAAGCATTTGCATTAAGCCGCACACAGGTGCAAGACGGGAAAAATCACGTTTTTTATGGAACTGGAATTGATAATCTGGTAGCGTAGCGTGCCTCGCAAAACGGCGAGCCTGTAATTGAAGTAATTTTTACATTTAATTCTAAAGATTAGTTTTTGAGACCAGGAATGGCAACCAGAAAATCCCCCCCAAAGAGCAAAGCGAAAGCCAAGGCAAAAGCGAAGACCAGGGCCAAAACCAAGGTCAAAGCCAAGACAAAAGCCAAGGCTAAAAAAGCTGCAGTCAAAGCCAAGGCATCAAGCCGGTCGCAGGTAAAGGCTGCTCCCAAGGCGAAAAAAGCCAAGGCAAAAGCAAAAACCAAGGCCAAAGCGAAAGCGAAGACCAAGGTAAAAGCGAAAAAGGCCAAGGCGGCACCCAAGGCCAAAAAAGCCAAGGTTGCGCCGAAAGCTAAAAAAGCCAAGTCGCCGAAAGCCAAGGCGGCACCCAAGGCAAGAGAAGCCGTAACTAAAGCATCATCCAAAACCCCAGCTAAAGCTACCTCCACTACCCCGGCCG
>JALRBG010000009.1 GCA_023257855.1 Pseudomonadales bacterium
ATATACGAAAAAACAGGCTTATTCGCGCCACAAAAAATAAACCCAATAATAACAACATGTTAAAGATATAAATTAATGTAACACTGGCTGCAAATACTGATTTGGCGCAAGTCCGGGGCCTTTTTTGCTTTCCCCTCTTGGGACTATCTGGCAAAATGCGCCCTTTTTTCGTTATCCGAAAGATCTTTAGGAGCAAACTATAGATGAGTAAGAACAGCCTCTCAGCAGCAATCGAGGCGGCAGGTGGTGCCGTTAACCTGCTGCGCAACTCCAAGGCCGGTATCTATGTGTATCCCGTTGTGGCACCGGAATTCTCCAACTGGCGTTCTGAGCAGATCGCCTGGCGCAACTCCGCGGTCCTGTACGACCAGACCCACCACATGGATGAGCTGACCGTCGAAGGTCCGGATGCCGAAGCTTTCCTGAGCTATACCGGCATCAACAGCTTTGCCAATTTCAATGAAAACGTTGCCAAGCATTTTGTACCGGTAACCCCGAACGGCCATGTCATCGGCGACATGATCATCTTCCGTGAATCCAAGGAAAAATTCGTCCTGGTAGGCCGTGCGCCGACCGCCAACTGGCTGCGTTTCCAGGCTTCCTACGGAAAGTGGAATGTGCGCCTGTTCCACGATCCCCGTTCCGATTCCCGTCCGGATGGCAAAGCCATCTACCGTACCCATTACCGTTTCCAGATCCAGGGTCCTGAAGCCAACAAGATCTTCGAAAAGATGAATGGCGGCCCGATCCCCGAAGTGAAATTCTTCCATGTCGACTGGATCAACTGCGGCAACCGTCGTGTCCAGGCACTGCGCCACGGCATGGCCGGCGCACCGGGTCTTGAAATCTGGGGCCCCTATGCCGACAAGCATTACATCCAGACCACCATTGCCCAGGCCGCGAAGGATGCCGGTGTCGACCTGCGTTTCGTCGGTGCCCGTGCTTATTCTTCCAACACCCTGGAATCCGGCTGGATTCCCTCTCCGCTGCCGGGCATCTACTCCGGCGACGGCATGCTGAAGGACTACCGCGACTGGCTGGGTGCCGACCACTACGAAGCCGTCGGTTCACTCGGTGGCTCACTGATGTCCGACAACATCGACGACTACTACGTCACCCCGTTCGAACTCGGTTATGACTTCTACATCGGCTGGAAGAAAGACGACTTCATTGGCAAGGCTGCCCTGGAGAAAATGAAAGCCGAAGGCAAGCAGCGCAAGAAGGTCACCCTGGAGTGGAACCGTGACGACGTCATGAAGGTCATCATGTCCGCCTTTGAGCCGGGCCTTGCCTTCAAGTGGATCGACTTCCCGAACCACAACTATTCGTCCAGCAACGCTGACGAACTGCTGAAGGAAGGCAAGCGTGTGGGCATGTCCATGTTCAATGGCTATTCCTACAACGAGCGCTGCCTGTTGTCCCTGGCCGTGGTCGATGCCGACGTCCAGGTTGGCGACATCCTGACCCTGAAGTGGGGCGAGGATCCGGTATCAGAAAAGACCTCCATCGAGCCGCACAAGCAGTGTGAAGTGCGCGTGAAAGTGGCTCCGACTCCGTATGCTGCGGATGCTCGCGAGAACTATGCTGATAGCTGGCGTACCAAGGGCAAGTAAACCGCCCTTTCAGCCGCCAGGCTGGGAAATAAACAATGGCGCAACATACGTGTTGCGCCATTTTTTTTGCCTGCAATTCGGGAAAATACCCGTCTTCGGCCAGGCCCGGCCGCCTTTTGGTCTGTTCATGAAAGGGCTTCTTTGGGTATGCTGTCAGGCCTAAACACATCCGGGGGAATCCCATGCCTTTGACCAGAAAACTCCTGACCCTGTCGCTATTCGCCCTCGCGGCGACACACCTGCAGGCCCAGTCCGCCAACGTGGACAGTGAGCGCCTCCTCAATGCAGAAAGCGAGGCCAGCCAGTGGCTGTCCTATGGGCGCGGCTACAGTGAGCAGCGTTTCAGTCCCCTGGACCAGATCAACGACGGCAATATCGACCAGCTCGGCCTTGCCTGGTATGCCGACCTGCCCACCAACCAGAACGTGGAAAGCACCCCGCTGATGGTGGACGGCACCCTGTACCTGACCCTGCCCTGGAGCCGGGTGGTGGCTTTCGATGCCGCGACCGGCGAGCAGCGCTGGTTGTATGACCCGCAGGTGCCCGGCGAATGGAATATCAACGTCTGCTGCGGTCTCGACAACCGCGGCG
>JALRBG010000086.1 GCA_023257855.1 Pseudomonadales bacterium
TCGATATATTCGTCGTCATCGCCTTCCGCAGAATGGATGCGGCCCTGTTCGGGTTCATAGGTCCAGCTGTCGGGCCCCATGTACGAGTTCGAATTGGAGATGCTGATGATGTCGTCCAGTTGTTTCAGCTTGCGCACGATCAGTGTGCGGTGCGCCCAGGGGCAGGCCAGGGAAATGAACAGGTGGTAGCGGCCGGCTTCGGCGTTGAAGCCGCCGATACCGGTGGGGCCGGGTGCGCCGTCTGTGGTTATCCAGTTCCGGAACAGGGCGTCATGCCTTACGAAGCGGCCGCCCGTGGACTCGGTGTCGTACCACGCGTTTTGCCAGGCGCGGTCCGTCTTGATCTGTGCTTTTTTCATGGTAAGCCAGGCTAGCCTGTGTAGGTAAAAACCTCGCCCGCATGGGTGAGGCTGAGCCGGTTGCCTTCTTTGGAGGCTTCGGTCCTGCCGACGACCTGTGCTGCTATGCCGAAGCCGGCGGCGACATCGATAACGGTCCGGGCCTGGTCAGGTTCACAGTAAACTTCCATGCGGTGCCCCATGTTGAACACCTTGTACATTTCCTTCCACTCGGTTTTCGAGGCTGACTGGATGGCCTTGAAGACGGGTGGCGTGGGGAACAGGTTGTCCTTGATGAAATGAACATTGTCGCTGAATTTCATGCATTTGGTCTGCGCACCGCCGGAACAATGGATCAGGCCGCGGATGAGACCGGGACGGTCGGCCAGCAGTTTGTAGATGACGGGGGCATAGGTGCGCGTGGGGCTCAGCAGGGCTTCGCCGACGGTCAGGGATGAACCGGGCAGCGGATCCTCGAGTTTGTAGGGGCCGCAATACATGAGACTCGGGTCCACGTTGGCATCATAGGATTCCGGGTAGTTGTCCGCATAGTAGTGGCTGAGCATGTCATGGCGGGCGCTGGTCAGGCCGTTGCTGCCTATGCCCGAGTTTTCCCTGTCCTCGTAACTGGCCTGGCCGGTGGACGACAGTCCCACTATGGCCAGGCCCGGGGCAATCAGGTCGCCGGTGATTACGTCCTTTTTCTTCATGACCGACACCGCCACGCTGTCCACGACAATGGTGCCGGTGAGGTCGCCCACGTCGGCGGTTTCGCCGCCGCCGGAGTAGATGTTCACGCCAAATTCACGCAACTGGGCAAGGAACTTCTCGCTGCCCTGAATCAGGGCGCCGACCACCTCGCCGGGGCAATTGAGGGCATTACGGTTGACGGTATTGGAAATCAGGATGCGCCCGTTGACCCCGACGCAGAGCAGGTCATCGAGGTTCATGACGATGGAGTCCTGGGAGATGCCGTGAAAGACATCCGTATTGCCGGTTTCCTTGTAAGCCAGGTAGGCGATGATCGACTTGGTGCCGCTGCCGTCAGCATGGATGATGTTGCATTGTTCGGGATTGCCGGTCAGGTAATCCTCGGTGATCTTGCAGAAGGCGTTGCGGAACAGGCCGTGGTCGAGATTGTCGACCACGTTGTGGACTTCGGTCTTGTCCGAGGATACGCCCCTGGCCTGGTAGCGGCTGGCATTGTCGTTGGAAGAACCCGCGGTACTGGCAACATGGTAGCCGCTGCGTTCCTGGGCGATGATCAGGCCGCGGAATTCCAGCTGGCGCATGGCCTTGGCGATGGTGTTGGTGGCCAGGTCGAGCTCACCCGCCAGGGTGCGGATACTGGGCAGCTTCTCTCCGGCTTTCAGCTCACCGGTGTTTATCTGGAAATGGATCTGGTCGATGATCTGCTGGAAAACGGGGGTGGGGGATTGCGGGTCTAGCTCGAGTTTCATGCCGGTTCCTTCTGTATCACATAAATGATACAGAAGGGACCCGAATGCTGCAATATACGCGGGAGAATCTGGCGAATTATTCCAGTACCGGCATCCGGGCCGTCCGTTCCGGCGGAATGTGCTGGTCCACCGCGTGCAGAATGACAGCGGCCATGGCGTAATCCGCCATGATGGCGCCGATTTCCAGGGCTCCCTGTTGCCCGAACAGTGATACAGCTTCAGCCCAGGTTTCCGAACTCAGCTTGTGGTCGTTGAAGATCTCCCGGCCGTAGCGTATGACCAGGCTGTACTCGGGGGAGAGGCCGTCAACCGGACGTTTCCAGGCAATGGCGTCGATCACTTCCTGGGGCACACCCTCGCTCAGTGCGGTGGGAGCGTGGGAGGCCCATTCGTACTGGGAATCGAACTCCCTGGCGAGGACGCAGATCGCAACTTCGATCAGGCCCCGGCCGATAATACTTTCGTAGCGCAGGTAATTGTTGATCAGGTCCATACCATCGGCGACCCGGGGCATGTGGAAGTAGAAACCTGTGGGGCCGTAGAAGGGGCCGGTGTTGTCGCGGCCAAGCACACGATCCCAGACTGCCTTGCCGTAATCATCGAGGTCATCCCGTTTCGCCGGCGTCAGGCGTGACAGGGTGTCGGCCCGGACATCCGGCGGCAGGCTCTCCTGCGCGGACATGGTCATGGAAACGGCCAGCAACAGGGCCGATAGCGTAAGAGTGAACGTATTCTTGATTCCCATCATGGTTCCACCGGTTATTGTTATATTAAGTTTTCGGTCAACGCCAATAGTACTCGTACATCCCTGAGTCTGTCTCGTCTGTCGCAGAGTGTGGGGACTGGGAATACGGGAAAAACTCCCGTTGTTGGCCTGTGGCACTAATTTTAAAATAAAGGTTTTCCAGGATGGGAAGACGCGGGTTCTCAAGTGAAACCTGACCATAAAAAGGTGAAAACATAATGAAAATCAATTCGTTAGCCTTCTTGCTCACCGTCGCTGCCATATCAGTAAGCGGTTTTGCTGTTGCCGGTCCTGGAGATAAGGGCAAAGGTAGTGTCACTATCAAACACTATAACGGGTCTGAAGATAAGTCTGGGTTTATCTATATCGATGTTTCAGTACCCGGAGCTGTTGCCCATAAAGGCAATCACGACAGTGACTGTATTGAAACAACTAGTAGTGTGGATGCTGCAAATGAGGTTGCTGACGCAGTAGGCGAAGATCTTGATGCCATAGAGTGTGATTTCGTAGGCGAAGAGTAATCAATCCAAAGTAAGCATGCCTACTTCGATTCCTGGATTGTCAAAAACTGAAGAGATCTTCAGATTGCCTGCCATGGGGAAGAGAATCAGTGACGCCCACCTGGGCCAACTTATCGACGAGGACGTCGTCATTCGCCGGCGTACCTATGCGACCGGCGGCGGCATCAACCAATGCGAGATACTGGAACTCGACGATGGTCGCAGGCTATTCGTCAAGACCCATGCCGACGGCCCTTTTGCGGGCATGTATGCCGCCGAGGCGAAGGCCCTGGAATTGCTGGCGGCGCCGGGTGCCCTGAATATCCCCGCACCGCTGGCATTCGATGACAATTACCTAGTTCTGGAAACCTTCACCGAGGGCAGGCCGGCGGACGACTGGCAGGAGCAGATGGGTCGCGGCCTGGCGCTGCTGCACAGGGCAACACGACAGGAACGTTTCGGTTTCAGCAGCAACAATTTCCTGGGCACGACCCTGCAGGTGAACGCCTGGCAGTCGAACTGGCTGGAATTCTTCCGCGACCAGCGCCTGGGATACCAACTGCGCCTGTTAAGGGCCACTACCTCTCACGAGGATCCCCTCATCACCGCGGGCGAAACCCTGCTCGACAAGCTGATCGACGTACTGCGCTTTGACGGTGAACCGGCCGTGCTGCTGCACGGGGATCTCTGGTCCGGCAATGCGGCGGCCAACGCGAGCGGCGAGCCGGTGATCTTCGATCCCGCCAGTTATTATGGCAACCGGGAAGCGGAGTTCGGCATGATGCGCCTGTTCGGCGGTTTCAACAAACGCTGCGAGGATGCCTACCAGGAAGTCTGGCGGCTCAGGGACGGCTATGAACGCCGCTTCCAGGTCTACAAGCTCTACCACCAGCTCAACCATCTCAACCTGTTCGGGCGCAGCTACTACGGCGGCTGCCTGGACACCATCTACAGCCTGATCTAGGCCAACAGTCCAAGCCGCAATTACGCCAGTGCCGCCAGCACCCGTTCCCGGGTAAAGGGGTACATGGTCATGCGTTTGCCGGTGGCGTCAAAGAAGGCATTGGCGATTGCCGCCGCGGCAGCGGCCATGACTTCCTCACCCGCTCCCGAAGAGGGTTCATCCAGGCGCTGTACGATGACGGGTGTCACTGCCGGGCAGCGGTCGAAACGGATGATGGGGTAGGTCGACCAGTCCAGCGATGTCACGCCGGTGTCATCGAAGGTAATTTCCTCAAGCAGCATGCGGCTGGCGGTCTGCACCAGTTGGCCGATGATCTGGTTTTCCACGTTGGCGGTATTGACCACCAGGCCGGCATCGATGGCACCGTACAGGTGCAGGATATTCACCTCGCCGGTCGCCGTATCCACTTCGATGTCCGCCACGGCACCCCCCCAGGAGGCCAGGTGGGTGCCGACACCGATGCCGCGCCCGCGCACTGTCGTTCCACGTGAATCGTTGCCCGTATTGGCACGGCGTGGTTGCCAGTTGGCGGCTTCTGCGGCGGCATTGAGTACCCCCAGCCAGTGATATTCGCTGATGTTGCGTTGCCGGAATTGCCAGGGATCCATGCCAAGCTGCCAGGCCAGGTCATCGATGGCCTGCTCGGAAATGAAGGCGAAGGACAGGTCCAGCGGCGAGCGCAGCCAGGCGCCCTTGAGGTAATCGAGGCCATCCACGTGGTGGTTGACCAGCTTGCGGTTGGGGGCATCGTACATGCCGCCCAGGGTGCGCGGGTTGAGCTGCATGGCAGGGAAGGGCGGCCATTCGGAAGCCGGTGTGCCTGTCGCTGTCTGCGCCGTGGTCTCGATCAGGCTCCAGTGGTGCTGCCAACCTTCGTATTCATAGCTGACCAGTTTGCCGCCAGCATCAGCAGAGACCCGGGCCTTGCCGACATGGGCGGGGCCATAGGTATCCCAGCCGTGCTCGTCCCAGCGCATGAATTGCACGCGCACCGGACTTCCCGCCAGTTGTGACATCAGGGCAGCGGCCTGGGCGGCATCATCCCAGCAGCTGTGCCCGAAGGTGCCGGCGCCTTCGTGGTACTGCACGCGGACCTGTTCCGGTTCCAGCCCGAGCAGCATGGCGACACTGGTGCGGGTGTTGTAGATATCCTGGGATGAGCACAGCACGAGGGCGCTGTCTTCACGCACATCGGCCAGCGCACAGTTCGGGGCAAATGGCACATGAGCCTGGTAGGGCCCGGTGCCTGCAAATGCAGAAACCGCATGCGCGGAATTCGCTGCACTGACATCCCCTTCGTCGACTGCCACGCGGTCACTGGTCGGGCCGTTTTCCATGCGGCTGAACAGGTCGGCATTACCCGGCAGGCTGCGGGAACGCACCCAGGTTACGTCGAGTTGCTGCGCCGCCTTCACGGCATCCCATTCGCGTTCGGCAACGATGCCGATGAAGTCGCCCTGGCGCAATACCCTGGCGCCAGGGATATGAGCGATGGAGGCAACATCCAGACTTTGTACCTTCACGCCATCACGGTAGGCCCCCTGGCCGCGCGGGCGGACGATACGTCCGTGCAGCATGTCGGGCAGGCGCTGGTGCTGGACATGGCGATACTGGCCCCGCGCTTTCAGGGGGATGTCGTTGCGCGGCACAGGGCGGGCCACCATATTGTAGGTCGACGGGTCCTTGACCGGTGCATTGCCGGTGAATGCCAGGTTGAAGCGGCGGTCACCGATCAGTTCCCCATAGGTCACGGTGGTATTGCCTGCCCTCACGATACCGTTTTCCACGGTCAGGCTCGCCACAGGGACGCCGAATCGGGTGGCGGCCATGGCCAGCAACGCCTGGCGGGCTTCTGCGGCGGCACGCTGCACCTGCGGCCGGCCAACCCGAATCGCCGAACTCGAATAGGTGCCACCCTGGTTCGGAGTGAGATGGGTGTCCTGGCCGGTGGTCCTGATCTGTGACATGGCCATGTCGAGTTCTTCCGCGGCGACCTGCAGCAGGGCAGTGGAAGCACCCTGGCCGAGCTCGACAAAACCGATGTATACGGTAGCGGTGTTGTCCTGGTGAATGGCGATCCAGCTGTCGATCTGCTGTGCATCGGGAGGGCCTGCCTGCGGCACCGGCGTGGACTGCGCCAGTACGGGAATATGGAAACTGACGACAAGTGCACCGCCGGCTTTCAGGAAGTCGCGGCGCCCGATAGGCTGTGTTTTGGGCTGCGTCATGCGTGCTCCTCCCCGGTCTGCGCTTTCCCGGCAGAAGCGTTTGCCAGGTTGCCGGCGGCACGATGAATGGCAGTGATGATTTTCGGGTAGGTGCCGCAGCGGCACAGATGACCGCTCATGGCCGCCCGGATCTCGCTGTCGTCAGGTGAGGGGTTGTTGAGCAGCAGCTCCGTACCCTTGATGATCATGCCGTTATAGCAGTAGCCACACTGCAGGGCCTGCTCCTCGACGAGCGCATTCTGCAGGGGGGTAGTCGCCCTCGGCGGCTGCCCGGTTTCGGCGGCATAGTAGCTGGCGATGCCTTCAAGCGTGGTGATGCTTTTGCCTGCCAGTGCGGATACGGGTGTTACGCAGGCCCGGGTTTCAACACCATCGACCAGCACAGAGCACGACCCGCATTGCGCCAGGCCGCAGCCAAAGCGCGGGCCGAGCAGCTGCAGTTCATCGGTCAGGACATACAGCAAGGGTGTGTCATCGTCCGCGGTCGTGGTAATGGTGGCGCCGTTTATGGTGAGTTCGGCCATGGCTGTCTCCCGTTGGGTTTTACAGGAATACTACTGCGAAAGTGCTGGGCCTGCATCTGCATGAGGAACAGGTTTTTTCAGAGACTGAAGAGAATGAAAAAGGGCACCGACAGTCCTGCCGCCAACAGCGCATAGGGCAGTTGGGTGCGAACGTGTTCCAGGTGCTCGCAACCGGCTGCGAGCGAGGCCAGCACGGTAGAGTCGGAAATGGGAGAACAGTGATCGCCGAACACACCACCGCCAAGCACGACGTCGAGCAAGAGGGCAGGCGGCAATCCCGTCGCCAGGGCAATGGGAATGGCCACAGGTATGAGGATGCCGAAGGTGCCCCAGGAGGTCCCGGTGGTGAAGGAAATCAGGCCAGCGGTGATGAATACGACCGGGGCGATCAGCCAGGGCGGCAGGGTCTGTGAAATCATGCCGGCGATGAACGGTCCGGTGCCGAGTGCCTGCATGCTGGTGCCCAGGGCAAACGCCAGCAGGATGATCGATACCACGGGCAGCAATTCAGCCATTCCCTGGTAGGAGGTTTCCGCGAGCGATTTCAGGTTGTGCTTGCCACTACGCAACAGCAGGATGATGGCCGCGGCAATGGCAAGCAACACGGCATACAGTACCGAGGCGGAACCGGAGCCGGCGATGAGATTGCCCTCGCCGGTGTAGAGCATGAAACCGATGAAGCCGAAAATAAGCACGCCCAGCGGGACCAGGAAATAACTTACTCGCCCGTGCTGTTCAGCTGCGTTATACGCAGTGCGGTATTCCGCTTCCCGTTCATGACGGGCGAGTGCAAAGAGCACGTTGTTTGACCAGCAGGTGTAAAGCACGATCACCAGGGTAATGATGGCGTACATGTTCATCGGAATGCTGGCAATCATGACGGCAAGCGGGTTCTCCAGTCCATAGCCATCCAGCAAGCCAAGAATATAGGCGCCCCAGCCATTGAGCAGGATAAGAACACTGACCGGCGAAGAGGTGGAATCGATGATATAGGCCAGGCGGGCGCGGCTCATGCCGAAACGGTCAAACAGGTTCTGCGCGAAGATGCCGGAGGCGAGGACGCTGAGATAGCTCTCGATGAATATGACGATGCCAAGCAGTGTGGTCAGTATGCCTGTTGAGCGGGCGGTACGCGCGATATTGCGTTCCAGCAGGTAGTCGACAAACGCACTGACTCCGCCGCTGTTGCGTAATAGCGCCAGCAGGGCGCCGATAATCAGGCTGAAGAGAAGGATTTCAGTGTTGCCTGTCGAGGCAAAGACGCCTGTCATGCGGCTCACTGACCCGATGAAAGCCGTCAGGGGGTTGAAACCGGCATTGAGGAATTCTGCCGCAAACAGGGCAGTGAGCAGGGCGAGGATGACTTCGCGCTTCCAGACGGCAACGAGCACAGCCAATACAGGCGGCAGGATGACAAGCCAGTCCATATCACCTCGGTATTTACAGACAAGGCTACATCAACCGGTTCACCCGGCAGGTACAATCAATCAGGTGGGATGAGTCAGGGGATGTAATCAGCAGCTGCTGACGGGCAGCAGTTCAATGCGATCGCGGCGGTCCACGACGAACCCGTTGCTTCGGTACCACTGGCGAAGGGTGTGGGCGTCGCCCTTGATCTCACCGGTGAGCCGCTGGATATTGCTGGCACGGCAATACCGGATGACCTCTTTCAGGAGTGTGGAGCCGACTCCCTTGTGGAGGTAATTCTGGGAGATCTCGATCATCCTTAGCTCATAGGCCTCAACACCGTCGGGATCGAACATATCCCGGATGTTGGCAGGGCGCAGGCGCGATTTGAGTTTTTTCAGCCGGGCATAGCCGATGAGAGCGGCGTGGTCATACACCCGGAACAGGAGTTTCTCACCGGCTTCTGCCGGTGGCACAATGCTGATGTGATCAGAGCGGGTGCCGGTGGCAACCATCAAATTTTCCAATATAATACATAATAATCAATAAGATACATAAAATACTCAAAGTAAAAATTTACACTTGAAGCTATCTATGCACCTATTTAACTATAAAACCGATCCTAGGAAACCATGCAGGTAATCTTGCAGAACTGTGATGCAGTCGACATTTCCTGGCTGCATGACTTCCTGGCAATCCATGGCTTGGGGGAATTACCCGAGTCGAAAGGTGTTCCAGTGGGTCATGAGGGCCTGGTGCTTGTTGCCACGAAGGGCGGCCTCTCGCTATCAGCAGCCACGGACCTGCAGACCTCGCCAACACGGGTCGATTTCCTCGCCGGCAGTCTGCGGCATCGCCTGGCAACCTCGAGCCGGCATGAGGGGTTGCCTAAGGCAGCCGGACTCGACAAGGCCAGGGAGCCGCTGCATGTGCTCGATGCCACAGCGGGGCTCGGTATCGACGCTTTCCAACTCGCGGCCATGGGGTGCCACGTCACTCTGCTGGAAAATTCACCGGTCATGGCCGCCCTGCTTGCAGACGGGTTGCGGCGAGGAAGGATCGCGGGGGGCGCCGACACCCGCGCCGCCCTCGACAGAATGGCATTGCACGCTGTCGAAGCACGCGACTGGTTCATGCAGTTGCGTGATGAGCAGCGGCCGGACGTGATTTACCTCGACCCCATGTTCCCGCCGCGGCAGAAATCAGCCAAAGTGAAAAAAGACATGGCGTTGATGCAGCGCTTCCTGCCGCCTAACGAGGACATCGATGAACTGATCAGCCAGGCGCGTCAGCAGGCAAGAAAAAGAGTGGTCCTGAAGAGGCCGGGGAAAGTCGACCGCAAAGCACTGCCGAAACCTGATTTCCAGGTGCCGGGCAAAGCCTGCCACTTCCAGGTTTTCCTGTGCAATTAAACAGAGAAATCAATCCAGCAGGGCGCCGAGCGCGGTCTCATAGATCGCCGACAGGTCATCGAGGTCCTTGACCGCAACGCATTCGTTGGCCTTGTGGATGGTGCGGTTGCAGGGACCCACTTCAACCACCTGGGCACCGCTTGGTGCGATGAACCGGCCATCACTGGTGCCACCACTGGTAGACAGTTTTGTCGTTATTCCTGTGACTGACAGTATGGCCCTGCTTACCGCCTCGGTCAGCACCCCTTTTTCCGTGATGAATGGATTCCCTGACAACTGCCATTCCAGGGTGTAGTTGTCATAGTGGGCATCGAAGATAGCCTCGGTTTTTGCTCTCAGTGAATCGGCGGTTTGCTCCGAGGAAAAACGGAAGTTGAACAGCACGTGCATCTCGCCCGGAATGACATTGTTGGTGCCTTCCCCGGCGTGGATGTTGGACACCTGGAAACTGGTGGGGGGGAAATAACTGTTGCCGTTGTCCCAGGTAGCTGCACTCAGCTCTGCCAGTGCCGGCAGGAAGCGATGCACCGGGTTATTGGCGAGGTCGGGGTAGGCCACGTGGCCTTCGGTGCCGTGCACGGTCAGGGTGCCGTTGAGCGAGCCGCGCCGACCGTTGCGAATGACATCTCCCAGGGCGTCGCTGCTGGAAGGCTCGCCCACGATGCAGTAGTCGATGGCCTCACCCCTGGACTGCAGGGTTTCCATGACTCTTTTCGTGCCGTCAACCGCGACGCTTTCCTCGTCGCTGGTGACCAGGAAGGCAATGCTGCCGGCATGGTCCGGGTTGGCGGCGACAAAGCGCTCACAGGCCGTGACCATCGCCGCGAGACTGCCTTTCATATCAGCGGCGCCACGGCCGTACAGGTATCCGCCCCTGACTTCGGGAATAAAAGGATCCGAATGCCACTGGCTGGCGTTTCCTGGCGGCACCACGTCGGTATGCCCGGCGAAGCACACGACCGGTTGCCCGCTGCCGCGCCGTGCCCAGAAATTGGATACCTTGCCAAAAGGCAGGTGTTCGATCGTGAAACCGATCTTCTCTAGGCGGGCGGCCATGACTTCCTGGCAGCCGGCATCCTCGGGGCTGACGGAGTGTCGCCCGATCAGGTTGATGCTGAGGTCCAGGGTGGCCGACATGAGGCTATTCTCGATGTTCAGTTGTGACTGTGCAGTTCAGCGTTCAGCTCCACCTTGGAGCGGTTGGTGCGGCACTCCACGATACCGGTCTGGGAGTTGCGCAGGAACAGCAGGTCGTTTTTGTTAGCCAGGTCCCTGGCCTTGACCACATCCACCGGGTTCAGGTCGCTGTCCATGACGGTTACCTTGGTGCCGGCGCTGATATACAGACCGGATTCGATGGTGCAGCGATCACCCAGGGGAAAGCCGAGGCCGGCATTGGCGCCTATCAGGCAGTTCTCGCCCACCGAAATGACTTCCTTGCCGCCGCCGGAGAGGGTGCCCATGATGCTGCAGCCGCCGCCCAGGTCGCTGTTATTGCCAACAAAGACGCCAGCTGAAATCCGGCCTTCGACCATGGCGGTGCCGGCGGTGCCGGCATTAAAGTTGACGAAGCCCTCGTGCATGATGGTTGTGCCCTCGCCGATGTAGGCGCCAAGACGTACGCGAGCGGTATCGGCGATACGCACCCCTTTGGGTACCACATAGTTGGTCATCTTAGGGAACTTGTCGATAGAGAAGACCTCCAGGTTCTCACCGGCCAGGCGTGCCTGCAACTGGCGGTTGGCCAGTTCGTCGATGGCGATGGCGCCCTGACTGGTCCAGGCGACATTGGGCAGGGCGGCAAATATTCCGTCCAGGTTGATACCGTGGGGTTTTACCAGACGATGCGACAGCAGGTGCAGTTTCAGGTAGGCCTCGGGCACGCTGCCGGGTTTGTCATCGGTGTCGAGGATGACGGCGACCAACGGCTTCTTGCTGGTCTGCAGGTGCTCCAGTTGCAGCTTCAGCCCAGTATCGGACACGGCAGCGGCGCAGGTGGAAGCCTGCACGGTCGTCAGCTCCGTTGCCTGATTGCCGCCGGCATAGGAAAGGGCCTTAAGGACCGGTGCAACAAGCGCCGGATCAGGATTCAAAGTGGGTTCGGGGTAGTATACCTCGAGCCAGTTGCCGGCACTGTCTTTGGTGCCGACACCAAGGGCAAAACTGAACATGTGTGGTTGTCCCATTTTTTACAGCCAATCGGAAGGGTGCGAATTATAACAGGCTTTTCCAGGCAGGCTCGTCAAAGCCCACCAGTAGCTTGCTGCCGGAAACCATCACCGGTCGTTTGATTATGGATGGATGTTCCGCCATGAGCGCAATGGCCCGGGCGGCGGTGACACCCTCTTTCTGCGCAGCATCCAGTTTGCGCCATGTCGTGCCGCGAGTATTGAGCAGAACATCATAGCCGACCTTGTCACACCAGGTGGTGAGGGTCTTCTTGTCGATACCGGCTTTCTTGTAATCGTGAAATTCGTAGGAAACGCCGTGTCCGTCGAGCCACTTGCGGGCTTTTTTCATGGTGTCGCAGTTCGGAATGCCATAAAGAGTGGCCAAGATTTATCTCCGGGAAGTGATGGTCAGGAAGCGGCCTCGGCATCCAGGAGTTTCTTGATGTCGTCCTGAAGCTTGCGGCCCACATCAGGATCAATGAGCGGCTCGTTGTCGCTGTCAGTGATGAAAAAGACGTCTTCGACGTTTTCACCCAGTGTCGTGATCTTGGCGTTGTGCAGCGTTATATCCATTTCCACAAAAATGCCGGCGACCTTGGCCAGCAGGCCAGGGCGGTCGGGGCACAGCACTTCCAGGATCGTATAGGGCGTGTCGTTAAAATTGCTCAGCGT
>JALRBG010000224.1 GCA_023257855.1 Pseudomonadales bacterium
GGCCATGGCAATCGATAATCATACTTCCCGAGTCCTCATGTGTAATTCAGCCCGCTAAGATAGCAGATTTACCCCCTACCGGGGAGTCGGATTACCGCCGCGAACACGAGAATCCGGACCTGCTGTAGGCCCGCTGGCTGATGCAGGGTAAACTGCGGGTCCTGTCCTACAACATCACACCCTGTCCGCCGCGGCGGGCCGGGCAACAACCGACTTGGGGGTATGCAGTCATGAGTCAACAGGAAACTGCCGATAAACGGGCCATACAGGAACTGGTGGATAACTGGGCCATATTCAGTGATTCCGGCAACTGGGAGCGTTTCGCCGAGTGCTGGCACGATGACGGCTGGATGTGCGCAACCTGGTTCCAGGCTCCCTGCCATGATTTCATCAAGGCACGCCGGGAAGGCTTCGACAAGGGGGTGAGTATCATCCATTTTCATGGCGGCTTTACCTGTGATGTGGCAGGCGATCGCGCCGTCGCCCAGACCAAGATGACCATCAGCCAGCGGGCGCCGGTCCATGATGTACTCGTAGACGTGGTCTGCACCGGGCGCTTTTACGATTTCCTGGAAAAACGGGCAGGAAAGTGGGGCATGGTCCGGCGCCAGCCGATCTATGAAAAGGACCGCCTGGACGTGGTCGATCCCAATGCCACCCTGTCGCTGGATCCGGATATCCTGGCGCAGTTCCCGGCAGGGTACAGGCACCTGGCTTACCTGCAGTCGCAAATCGGCTATGCCGTGGCCAAGGGCGGCCTGCCCGGACTGAAGGGCCCCGAGGTCGAAAAACTGTATGCGGAAGGCAAGGCCTGGCTGGAAGGCGCTGACTCACCGGGCAGGCCCGATGTCATCAAATAGGCGGGTTCCTGCCAGGAGTCCGATTCCGTTGATATGGCTATTCCTGTATCATTTGGCATGACGAAAGGGCGTATTTCCCCACATAAAACAAGGGTTTGTTGCTGGCTCACACGATGAATGCGAACGTAAAACCACAAGGCGCCACCGACACGCAGCTGGTCGACAAGCATGGCCGCGTGATCGATTACGTGCGTCTTTCGGTCACTGATCGCTGTGATTTTCGCTGCGTGTACTGCATGTCCGAAGACATGACGTTCCTGCCGCGCCAGCAGGTGCTGAGCCTGGAAGAGATCTACCAGGTTGCCAAAGCCTTTACCGAGCTGGGCGTTAAGAAGATACGCCTGACAGGCGGCGAACCGCTGGTGCGCAACAATGTCATGTCCCTGGTGGAAAACATCGGCAGCCTGCCCGGACTTGAAGAACTGCTGCTCACCACCAACGGCTCACAGCTGGAAAAGCTTGCCGGTCCGCTGAAGGATGCCGGCGTCACACGGATCAATATCAGCCTCGACAGCCTGGATGCGGACCGATTCAGGAATATGACCCGTACCGGCAAGCTGGACAAGGTCAAGCGGGGCATCGAGGCTGCAGTGGCAACAGGATTTGACGCCATCCGTCTCAATTCGGTCATTTTGCGCGGGCGCAATGACCATGAAATTCTCGATCTGCTTGAATATGCCATGGGGCTCGGCATCAACATCGCCTACATCGAGGAAATGCCGCTGGGTGAAGTGTCGGATCACGACAGGCTGGACACCATGGTCAGCAACGAGGAGGTCATGGCCGTGATCGGTGAGCGCTATCCGCTGACTCCCATCGACATGACCACAGCCGGACCCTCACGATACTATCGCATCGAATCCACCGATACGAAGGTCGGATTCATATCGCCTGTCAGCCACAATTTCTGTGATACCTGCAACCGTGTGCGTGTAACGGTGGAAGGACGCCTGCTGTTGTGTCTCGGTAACGAGCATTCGATGGATCTGCGCAGGGTCATCCGCGAGAATCCGGGCAACGACGAAATCCTGAAAGCACATATCGTGGAAGCGATGGACCTGAAACCGAAACGCCATTACTTCTACGACAAGGATGAGCCCCAGCTGGTAAGGTTCATGAACATGACCGGAGGCTGATCGCTTCCATGTTCCCGTCCCTATGAGTGGTAATAAACCCCAGAAAGAATTCGTGCCGCTGCAGATCGCGGTGGTCACTGTTTCCGATACCAGGACCGAGGAAACCGATACTTCGGGTCTTTATCTCAAGGAAGCCCTGGAACGTGAAGGGCACGTATTAAGCAAAAAGCATATCTGCAAGGATGATGTGGACCAGCTACGGGCCCTGGTCAAAGGCCTTATCGATGACGATAGAATTCATGCCGTTCTCGTTACCGGCGGTACAGGTTTCACCAAACGCGATAATACCGTGGTTTCCCTGACTCCACTGCTGGAATCGAGCATCGATGGTTTTGGCGAGTTGTTCCGCTACTTGTCCTACAAGGAAATCGGTTCATCTACTATCCAGTCCCGCGCCTTTGCGGGGCTGAGCAACAATACCGTGGTGTTTTGCATGCCCGGGTCGCCGGGTGCCTGCAGGACCGCATGGGAAGGTATCATCCGCGATCAGCTGGATGCGCGCCATAGGCCATGTAATTTCGTCGACAGGATTACCAGCAGAGAATGACTGCAGGCAAAAAACATGCAGCCCGGGCTCTCTGAAGGGGGAAGGAGTGAGAGGCGCCAGGCTGCACAAATGGGGATTCTTATGTATCCCGGAGTCGCAGCCTGTTAGCGAGGTCAAGGGGGAAACCTGGTTTCAGGCTGCGGCCGTTTGGGGGACTTGCATCGGGTGGCCTTAATCCCGGGGTAGGTGTTCAGGCCATATTCTCTTTCGGCGTGTAGCTTTGCAGTTACTTGCAATTACAACGAAGCGAGAATGATCAGCACCGGCATTGCCAACACAGCCAGCGTACTCAGTGCACCGACTGCAACTTCTTCAGCAGTTTCAGCGGCATTCTTGAATTTAACGGTCATCAGATATCTCCTAGTAAGAAAGTTTAGATGGTTAACCACGCCTCTTTTGGAAGCGCGCGGCTATCGTAACACAGTGTTACCTTAATAGGTAACAAAAATATGTAAAAATTGGTGATAATTTGTGGATCTGTTACCAAAAATACAAGTTTATAGGTAGATTAGGGCTTTTGTTACCACAATAATCCCCTAAAAACGTCAGGGATATTGAGTAATCGTGCTTTTTGCCACCATTTGGGAACACTTACGGTAACACATTGTTGCCGGATCACTGTTTTTCAAGATTTAGTGGAAAAATTCAACTACCCTGCACCGGGCGCTATACAGAAATGACGAAACTCAGTAATTATCTGCAAGGTATCCGCGTCGCCGTACCGGAATCCCGGCAACTGGACACCATGGTCCAGTTGCTGGAAAGGCGGGGTGCCACGGTCTTCCGGGTACCCCTGGTTGCCATTCACGACGCCCCCGACCCCCGTCCTGTCCTCGCCTGGATAGACCGCTTTATCGCCAGTCCACCGGACCTTTTCATCATCCTGACCGGGGAAGGGCTGCGCCGCCTGATTTCCCTGGCCGGCAAGCATGGCAGGCAAGAAGCCCTGGTCAGCGCCCTGTCCGGGACACGCTTGTTGTGCAGGGGCCCCAAACCCGAGCGTGCGCTGCGCGAGATCGGCCTGAAAGCCGATATCCAGGCCAGTGCACCCACCACGGAAGGCGTAATCGTGACGTTGGAGGACCTGCTCTTGCCAGAGCAGCGAATCGCTGTGCAGTTGTACGGGGAGGATCAGAATTTACGGCTGATGGATTACCTGGCAGGCCGCAAAGCCATCGTGGATACCGTGGCCCCCTACATTTATGCCGATGACGCCGAGGAACAGCGTGTCATTGAACTGCTCCGGCTGCTGGAAGGCAACGCGCTGGATGTGATTGCCTTTACTTCCCAGCCCCAGGTCAGGCGCCTGCTCCAGGTTGCGGCCAAATACGGCAGGGAAGAGGCCCTCAAGCAAGACCTTGGCCGGTGCTGCGTCGCGGCCGTGGGCCCGGTTGTCAGGGAACAATTGGCCTGCCATGGCATCAAAACGGATATCATGCCGGGGCAGGCGTTCTTCATGAAACCGCTGGTCACCGAGATCATGCGCCACTTTGGCAGGCACCCCTCCACCGTAGAGGGTGTCGATTCGCCGTAAGAGTCTGCTTCAGTATAATTAACCTGAGAAGATACGAGCCAGACCCAGGATGCATTCATGATGAAAAATAGCGTTTCTGTAATCAGCCTGTTGTTGGTGTGCCTGGTAATGCCGTGCGCCAACGCGCAGGAACCTGCCGCCAAGGATCCCAACGAACTGTATGCCATTGTCGATACCAGTCGCGGCACCATGGAATTTCTGCTGTACAAGTCGGTGGCGCCGATCACGGTGAGCAATTTCGTGAACCTGGCGACACGCGGCTATTACGACGGGCTGACGTTTCATCGCGTAATCAATGATTTCATGGCCCAGGGCGGTGATCCTGACGCCAACGGCGGTGGTGGGCCAGGTTACCGTTTCGAGGATGAAATCCGGTTGCGGCTGAACCAGATGGGCATCCTGGCAATGGCCAATGCGGGTCCTAATACCAATGGCAGCCAGTTCTTCATCACCCACCAGGCGACACCGCATCTCAACGGCCTGCATACCGTGTTCGGTCTCATCCACTCTGGCAGGGAGGTGATAAGGCAGATCCGCAACGGCGATACCATCAATTCAATATCGATTGAAGGCAATGCCAAGGCGTTGCTGGAAAGAAATGCCGACCGGGTTTACCAGTGGAATGTCATTCTTGACGAGAAGTTTCCCGACCTGAAGCCGGCACTGACTGATTAGCCGGAAACGGGCTACGCCTTGCCGGGGTCGTTGTCAGGATCAGCAGGCAGTTCACCCTTTTCCTTTTCCAGGTTTTCCTTTTCCTGCTCCTCAAGGTATGGCCACAGGTAGAACATCTGTCCAACGGAAAACAGCAACAGAATAGCCATGCTGCCGAACACCTTGAAGTCCACCCAGTAGTCGTGGAAGGTAAATGCGACGAAAAGGTTGGTGCAGCCCAGGAACAGGAAAGCGCCGGCCCAGGCAAAATTCAGCCGTCGCCAATTCGCATCCGGCAATTTCACGATGTGGCCCAGCATCAGTTGCGTCATGTTTTCCTTGTTCAGGTACTCGCTGCCGATGAATACCGCCGCGAAGATCCAGTTCACCACGGGGGCTTTCCACTTAAGGATGGCCTCGTCCCGGAAGATCAGGGTGAAGGAGCAGAAAATCACCACTGCAAACAGCAGGAACATATGGGTTCTGCTCAGCTTGCCGTTCTTCAGGAAGATGCCGCCATAGACGAGTATGGATGCCGTAACGAGTACTTCCGTTGCGCTGAAAATGCCGCCGAGCGTGTAGTCGTAGCCGGCGATTGAAACGATGCGCTCATCCATCTTGTAGACGATCAGAAAGGCGATCAGCGGGATATAGTCAATCAGTTGTTTCATATAAGGTTTTTAGCATTGCCGCGGGGCATTGAGACGGAATTATAGCCCGATTGCAAATTTTTCGTGGTTCCTGGCAGCCCTGTGTTAGGCTTGCCTGTTTTTCGGTCCGGTGCCACAGCAAATTACGGTATGTCGCAGATATTTGAAATACATCCGGAAAACCCGCAGCCGCGCCTGATCAGGCAAGCAGTGGAGATTCTCAGGCGTGGCGGGGTGATCATTTATCCCACCGATTCCGCCTACGCGCTTGGCTGTCATATCCAGGACAAGGCTGCCCTGCAGCGCATCATCCGGCTCAGACAGCTGAATGACAAGCACAACTTCACCCTGGTATGCCGCGACCTCTCGGAGCTGGCGACCTACGCCCGGGTCAATAACAGTGATTACCGTCTGCTCAAGGCATTTACGCCTGGTGCCTATACCTTCATTCTCAGGGCGACTTCGGAGGTCCCCCGGCTGATGCTGCATCCCAAGCGCAAGACCATCGGTATTCGCGTACCCGACCATCCCGTGGTGTCCGCGCTCCTGGCAGAACTGAATGAGCCCTTGCTCAGTAGTTCACTGATCCTGCCGGGTGAAACAGAACCCATGGCGGATATCGATACGATCCGAGACACCCTGGCAAAACAGGTGGATCTCATCATCGATTCCGGTTTCTGCGGTCTAGAGGCCACCACCGTGGTAAGCTTGGTGGAGGGGGTGCCCGAGGTGCTCAGGGAGGGCAAGGCAGACCCTGAGCCGTTCAGGTGAAAATGACCCCCAGGGCCATTCAGGTCTGCCATTGGGGGAGCTTTTGCGGGTATAATTCGGGACTAGAAATAAGAGCCAGG
>JALRBG010000351.1 GCA_023257855.1 Pseudomonadales bacterium
AGATTCGCGCCGATGCGCCGGGCCGTTATGAAGTGGTTCGCGGGGATACCCTTTGGGATATTTCCGGCCGGTTCCTGGAGGATCCCTGGCTGTGGCCGGAAGTCTGAGAACTCAACCCGCAGATTGAAAATCCAAACCTGATATACCCGGGTGACATCATTGAATTGCAATACACCTCGGATGGCCCGATGTTGACACAGCGCCGGGCGGGCGCGCTGAAGGCCTGCGCACGGTGGTGTTATCTCCCCAGGTCAGGCGTGAGCGCCTGAGCGGGGCCATTGATGCAATCCCGCTGGACCAGATCAGCGCGGCGCTCAGCGATAATATTGTGATCCCGGCCAGTGAGATGGATCGCTCGCCTTATGTGCTGGGCAACCGCAAAGGCAGTCTCTTCAGCAGCAGCAACGATGAATTATTCCACAGGGGCAGCTGGTCAGGCGATGTTCAGCAATATGACATCATCAGGCCGGGACGCGATTATGTCGACCCCGAAACCGGTACGGTTCTTGGTATCGAGGGTAAGCTGGTTGGCTCTGCTGCAATCCTTGAGCGCGACGGCGACCAGGCGACACTCCGCGTTAACGATGTCGAGGAAGAAATTCGCCAGGGCGACCGCCTCATTCCTTCGGCAGGCAACCGCATCGACGCCAATTATTTCCCGCGGCCGCCAGCCTTCGACATCAGTGCTCGTATGCTGGACATTGCGGGCGGCCGCACAGTGGGCGGCAAGTACGACACCATCGTGATCAACAGGGGCAGTAGCGACCGCCTGCGCTCAGGTGACCTGCTGGCCCTGCAGAAACCCGATATCGTCGTGGACGACATGGTTGGCAAAGCCAGTGTCGGGCAGCGTTTCAAACGCTCCCTGGGGTTCGATAATGACAACATTGCGACATTCGATGGCGAGAAATACGCATCGGTACTAATCTACAGGGTGTTCGATAACACCAGCCTCGGCATCATCCTGAGCGCCGATGATGAAGTACGGGTAGAGGACAGGGTCATCACCCCGTAAACTTTTCCGGGCCTGGTCACGGAAGACCAATGCACCCGGCAAAAAATCAAATCACCGGCTCTCCGGCCGGAACAAAATCCGCTGAACTCCGGCTCTGGCTGCTGCTCGCCCATCAGCCGGGCATGTATTCACGTCTGTACAATCGCCTGCTGGACGTCCTTGGCTCTCCTGAACAAATCTTTTCCAGCAATGTTGCGACACTGGAGGCCAGCGGTGCCAGCAGCGAAACGGCAAACGCCATCTCCGCTGCCGGGCGGGGCAGCGTGTCGGATGCAGCCAGGACTGGTCTGGAAACATGCTGGCAATGGCTGGATGCAGATAACCACAGCATCCTGCTGCGTAATGACCCGGCTTACCCCGAAAGACTGGCTGTGATACCTGATCCGCCCCCGCTGCTATACGTCAGCGGTGGCCCTGCATGCCTGAAGGCAAAGATGATCGCCATGGTGGGCAGTCGTCGCCCCAGCGCAGACGGCCGGCGCAACGCCCGCTGCTTTGCCTCCGAACTGGCCGCCCTAGGCCTCGGCGTATGCAGTGGACTCGCCCTGGGCATCGACGGGGAAAGCCACGCTGGCGCGCTGCAGGCGAAAGGCGTGACAGTCGCTGTTCTGGGCACGGGCATCGATGTGGTTTACCCGGCACGCAACACCAAACTTTTTGAAGACATTGCCGTCAATGGTGCGTTGGTCAGCGAATTCAATCCCGGCACACCGCCGCTGCCCCCGCACTTTCCGCGCCGAAACCGAATCATCAGTGGTCTCAGCCTGGGCGTTCTGGTCGTGGAAGCAGGCCTGCAAAGCGGCTCGATGATCACGGCGCGAATGGCGCTGGAGCAGGGTAGGGAAGTGTTCGCGATTCCCGGCTCCATCCATAACCCGATGGCCAAAGGCTGCAATCGCCTGATCGGTCAGGGCGCCAAGCTTGTCCAGGATGTAGCTGACATCTGCGAGGAGTTCGAAGATCTCATGCAACAGGCAGCGCTGAATAGGCCAGGGCTTCAGGCTTCGTCATCACAGGCTCTGCCGAAAGAGCTGGCCAGGGTGCTCGCAGCCATCGGGCATGACCCGGTCACCGTGGATGTCCTGTTGCCGGAAACCGGTATGACCGTGGAAAAGATCACCGCCCTGCTGGCAGAACTGGAAATGGCAGGGCTGGTGCGGCGCGGCCAACGGGGCTATTCCCGCACACTGCCTGATTAGGCCCTGTCCGGAAAAAGTGCGAGAATACGCGGCGAATTTATGGGGAATTTTGCTTGGATGCAGTGGAAAATCCGGCATGCATTCCTTGCTGGCACCTGATGTCGATCAAATCATCCCGCCCGGGATTAAAGGACAATTCGACACAGTGGCAGGAAGTGCAGTGCCCGCCCGCTGGCGACTTGAAAAGCCATGAAGTGATCAGGGAGTGAGGCCGCCAATCTTTATATATAGAAGCAGTGAGCAGAAGCAGTAACCGGAGTAACGCGTGACAAGTATCAACAGTGAAGCAGTGAGAGAATATCTCCTGGGTCTGCAGGACAGCATTTGCAAAGGCCTGGAGGATGCCGACGGCAGCGCGGTTTTTGGCGAGGACCAGTGGGACCGTGAAAAAGGCGGCAGCGGCCGTACCCGGGTCATCAAGGGCAAGGTGCTGCAAAAAGGCGGCGTTGCCTTTTCCCATGTGTTTGGCGACTCCATGCCGGCATCTGCCTCGGCCAATCGTCCTGAACTTGCCGGCAGTGCTTTCCAGGCCATGGGCGTTTCCCTGGTGATACATCCGGACAATCCTTATGTCCCTACATCCCATGCCAACGTGCGTTTTTTCATTGCAGAGAAGGACGGGCAGGAGCCGGTCTGGTGGTTCGGCGGCGGTTTTGACATGACACCTTACTATGGCTTTAAGGAAGACTGTGTGCACTGGCACCAGGTGGCGAAGGACGCTTGCGCCGATTTTGGCGATGATGTCTATCCCCGCTACAAGAAGTGGTGCGATGAATATTTTTACCTGTCCCACCGGCAGGAGGCCCGCGGCATCGGCGGTCTCTTTTTCGACGACCTCAACGAGTGGGGGTTCGAGAAATGCTTTGCCTTCATGCGCTCCGTGGGTGACAGCTACCTGAAGGCGTATGTGCCGGTTATCGAGAAGCGCAAGAACATGCCATTCGGCGAACGTGAAAAATGGTTCCAGGAATATCGCCGTGGGCGTTACGCGGAATTCAACCTGGTATTCGACCGTGGCACCATCTTCGGATTACGTTCAGGCGTCGGCCGTACCGAGTCCATCCTTATGTCACTGCCGCCACAGGTGCGCTGGGAATACAACTGGCAGCCGGAAGCCGGGACAGAGGAAGCGAAGCTTTATACCGACTTCCTGCCGGCTAAAGACTGGCTTGAAAAGGGATGAAGGATGCATGATAAAGGGTAAAGGGAGGGTCAGGTCTGCGGCTTCACAGCAGTTCCAGTTCACATCCCGGGTTGCCAGTAAATTATTGATAACAATAAAAGCACTATTTTTCGGGATTAACTGAACCAGCCTTTTATCTTTTATCCTTTATCTTTTATCCTCTCTTTCCCACCCCAGATACCACCAAGGAAATCCCGTGGACCGTTATGTCGTCATCGGCAACCCTGTCAGCCACAGCAAGTCTCCGCTGATACATTCCCTGTTTGCCGAACAGACCGGCCAGGCTATCGAGTACACCACCTTGCTGGCGGAATCGGGGCATTTCAACGAGACAGCACAGGCCTTTTTTGCCGGCGGCGGCAAAGGCGCCAATGTCACCGTACCGTTCAAGCAGGATGCGCATGCCCTTGCGCGCAGGCTGACACCCGAAGCGCAAACCGCCGGTGCGGTTAACACGCTCTACATGGACGGGGACGTCTTGTGCGGACATAACACGGATGGCCCGGGGCTGGTGCGCGATGTCCTTTTCAATCACCAGGGCACCCTGGCGGGAAAACACATCCTCATTCTCGGCGCTGGCGGCGCCACCCGGGGCATCCTTCAGCCCTTCCTGGCCCAGCAGCCGGCAACCATCACTATTGCCAACCGCACGGTAAGCAAGGCAGAGATCCTGGCTGAAGGTTTTCGGCCGCTCGCGGAAAATATCGGGCTCAGGGGATGCGGGTTCGACGACCTGGCAGGCGCTACGTTCGACTGGGTTTTCAATGCCACCTCGGCAAGCCTCCAGGGAGAGATGCCCGCCTTGCCAGGCACCATTGTCGGCACCCAAACCTGGTGTTACGACCTGATGTACAGCAGTGACATCACGCCATTTTGCCGCTGGGCGCAGTTGGCCGGTGCCGCGAAAGCGATAGATGGACTCGGTATGCTCGTGGAACAGGCCGCGGAATCATTCGAGGTCTGGCGGGGCATACGCCCGGAGACGGCAGGGGTTCTTGCCCGCCTCAGGCAGGCATGACCCGTTAGGCGGGTTATTTCAGGACTTCGGAAGAGTTCAGGTGCAGGTCTTTCAGTTTCGTGTAGTGCCTTGCACTGTATAGCAGAAAATCGACCTCTTCCTGGCGCAGGTCCCGAACCCGCTGTGCCGGCGAGCCTACGTAGAGACCTCCGCTGGCTAGGGTTTTGCCCGGTGAGACGACGCTGCCGCCACCCAGGATGATATCGGACTCCACCACGGCGCCATCCATCACTATCGCGCCCATGCCGATAAGCACCCGATCCTTGATCGTGCAGCCGTGCAGCACGGCGCGGTGGCCAACAGTGACGTCACTGCCGATATTGAGTGAGAAGCCGTCGGGCCCGAAAGATTCGGGGGAGGTGCAGTGCAGGACAGAGCCGTCCTGGATATTGGTGCGGTCACCGATGCGAATGCTGTGGACATCCCCGCGGATGATGGTCAGCGGCCACACGGAGGAATCGACACCGAGTTCCACGTTGCCTATCACCACAGCGCTCGAATCGATGAAGGCGCGGTCGCCGATTTTGGGGTTGAACTCCATGTAACTGCGTACTGTCATGGCAGGGTCCTGGCGTGGAGACTGGCTGTCGTGGATAGGGGGATTATTTTCCAAAAATCCTTGGGAAACAAGGGAAGCCGAATGGCAAATCCGAAAAAATAGCTGTTATAATACGCGCCCCAATTTGGCGCGTCTGCCCGCGATTTTACGGGTTAATTGTCGTCCTGATTTGATACGTTTGTGCGGGATGCCCGGCGGTCGCACTTACCAGCACGGTTACAGACCGACATGCAGGCCAATGACATAAATGTGGTGATTTTCTGGGTATGCGTTGTTATAGGCGCCGTCGTCTATGCTGCCATCATCTGGTCACTGCTGGTTTACAGGAAATCAAAAAAGCAGGAAGCCTCGTTTCATAAAAGCACTGCTGCTGAAATTGCATGGACGGTCATTCCGCTGCTGATCATTATTGCCATGATGATTCCGGCGGCAAAAGTGCTAACACGGATATACAACAGCGACAGTAACAGCGGTCTGGGGTATGTGAGCATGCATGTTGCGCCGGACAGGGGCTTAATTCCATTGCAGGTATTCAGGAATTCATGAAAAGCGGTAAACCTTCCTACACTCTCGTGCTTTTTGCCACTTTCTTCGCCCTGTGCGTGGTGATTCTCGGCGCGTGGACCCGTCTTTCCGATGCCGGCCTGGGCTGCCCAGACTGGCCGGGTTGTTACGGCTTTGTGCTGGTTCCCGAAACCGCCGAGGAAATCGCGCGGGCTGAAGCCGCGTTCCCCGATGCGCCTTTTGAGGCCCACAAGGCCTGGCCGGAAGTGATCCATCGTTATTTTGCCAGTACGCTCGGATTGCTCATCATTATCATCAATGTCATGGCATGGAAAAACCGCCACAGGCCGGACCAGCCGATCAAGTTGCCGTTGTTTCTGCTGATCCTGGTTATAGCCCAGGGCATGTTCGGTATGTGGACCGTGACACTGAAACTCTGGCCCCAGGTTGTTACCACACATTTGCTTGGCGGGTTCACGACGTTGAGCCTGTTGTGGCTGCTTGGACTGAGACTCAACAACCGGCCCTGGCAGCAGCCGAGCGTACCTGTGCGGCAATGGATGAAGCTGCGGCCCCTGGCCATGATTGCCCTGGTCCTGCTTGTCTGCCAGATCACCCTGGGAGGGTGGACCAGTTCCAACTACGCCGCCCTGGCCTGTCCCGACCTGCCAACCTGCCAGGGGCGCTGGCTGCCGCCGATGGATTTTGCCAGCGGCTTCAATGTCACACAGGAAATCGGGCCAAATTATCTCGGCGGCCAGATGGACGGCGAGGCCCGCGTGGCCATTCACATGGCCCATCGTATCGGAGCGCTGCTGGTTACCCTGCTCCTTGGTTTCCTTATCTGGAAGTTGTACCGCAATGCCGGCGGCAGGGAGCTTACTCTGCTGACGCATGTGCTGCTTTTCCTGCTGATCATCCAGATCAGTCTGGGCATCAGCAATATCGTGTTTTCGCTGCCGCTATGGGTCGCGGTTGCACATAACGCCGGGGGTGCTTTACTATTGCTAACCCTTGTAACCCTCAATTACAGACTCAACAGAGTCTCCGCGTTCTAATCATGACCGAGTTTTCCATGCAGAAACAGGCAGTCAAAGCTGCCACCTGGCGGGATTACTACGAGATGTGCAAACCCCGCGTTGTCATGATGATGATCCTGACATCGCTGGTCGGCATGTTCCTCGCAGTTCCGGGCATGGTGGCGTTGGAGATACTGGTCTGGGGCAACCTGGGGATAGCACTGGTAGCCAGCGCGGGCGCCGTGGTGAATCACCTCATCGACCACCAGGTCGACACCATCATGCAGCGCACCATCAAACGCCCGATACCCCAGGGCAAAGTCAGCCCTACCCAGGCCCTGATGTTTGCACTGGCTATTTGCGTGCTGGGCATGACCATCCTGATTTTCCTGGTCAACCCGCTGTGCGCGTGGCTGACACTCGCCTCCTTTGTCGGATACGCCATCATCTACACCGGCTTCCTGAAACGCGCGACACCACAGAATATCGTCATCGGCGGGCTTTCCGGCGCCATGCCGCCCCTCCTGGGCTGGACTGCAGTCACCGGAACCGTCGATGCAAACGGCCTGTTGCTGGTCCTGATCATATTTGCCTGGACACCGCCGCATTTCTGGCCCCTGGCTATCCACCGCAAAAATGATTATGCAAAAACCGACATCCCCATGCTGCCGGTGACTCACGGCGATCCGTTGACCAAGCTGCATACGCTGCTGTACACCATCATCATGTGCCTGGTCACCGTGTTGCCTTACCTGACCGGCATGAGCGGACTGTTTTACCTGGCTTCAGCCGTCCTGCTCGGCGGCGGC
The DNA here is from genome assembly GCA_023257855.1 of Pseudomonadales bacterium. GTDB lineage: Bacteria > Pseudomonadota > Gammaproteobacteria > Pseudomonadales > Pseudohongiellaceae > Eutrophocola. The sequence continues at coordinate 7,307 of JALRBG010000351.1, forward strand.
TTCATGTATTACTCGCTGCTGCTGATGTTTACCGACAGGCCCAGGGCGGCACTGACTACCTTCCGGTATTCCATTTTTTACCTGATCGCACTCTTTATTGCGCTGCTGATCGATCATTACATCTGAGCGCGGTCACCCGCGGCAGCACTGCCGGGCATGTCGACCATGGAAAAATCCCCATTGAAATTTTCGTTTATCCTGATGGCCGGTATTTCCGTTCTTTCGGGTGCGGTGCTGACAATGTTGTTCCTGTCCGCCAACGCGGTAACGGTCGAATCACTGCGAAACGACAGTTTCTTTGTTTATGACACACCCAGGGCGCTGGGACCATTTAGCCTGACGGACGATGCCGGCGAGGCGTTTACCAATGCAAACTTGCAGGGACGCTGGACAGCCGCATTTTTCGGTTACACCTTTTGTCCGGACATCTGCCCGCTGACCATGGCTAGCATGAAGCAGTTTTATGACCTGCTGTCGGCCCAGGGTGAAGATACAGACTTCCAGGTCATCATGATCAGCGTCGACCCGGAGCGGGATACTCAGGAGGTATTGTCCAACTACGTGAAGTACTTCAATCCGGCGTTCATTGGCGTCACCGGTGAATATGCGCCCATCTATACACTGGCCAGGCAGATGAACATCACGTTCAATTATGTCGCCATGAATGACGACAATTACCTGGTGAACCATAACGGGGAGGTCATGCTGATCGATCCGCAGGGAAACAACGCCGGGTTCTTCAAGCCGCCTTACCAGCCGGAACCGATGCTGGAAAACTTCCTGGCTGTGAAAAAGTTCCTCTCGCGGTAAACATACTCTTCTAGAGTTTTTCTCCCGCCGGCAGCAGTCGGCCGATCACGAACAGCAGGCTTGCCGCCACCACGATGCTGGGGCCGGTTGGTGTATCCCAGAACCAGGATGCCATGATGCCGCCGCAGACAGCAAGGCAGCCTGCAATGCTCGCCATTATTGCCATGGATTCCGGTGTCCTGGCATAAGCTCGCGCACAGGCCGGCGGAATAATCAGCAGCGATGTGATGAGCAGGATGCCGACCACTTTCATGGATACCGCCACGATCAGCGCGATCAGCAGCATCAGCAGCATGCGCATGCGCGTCACATGAACCCCTTCCACCTGCGCCAGTTCTTCGTGCAGGGTTATCGCCAGCAACCGGTTCCAGTTCAGGAGCAGCAGCACCAGGACAACGATACAGGTAGCGGCGATCCACAACAGGTTGCTTGCCGAAACAGTAAGCAGGTCTCCAAACAGGTAAGACATCAGGTTCACCTGGTTGTCCGTGAAGCTGATGATGACGAGACCGAGGGCGAGCGAGCTGTGGGCCAGTATGCCAAGGATGGTATCCGTGGAAAGCCCGCGACGCTTTTCCATTAACACCAGCAAAACCGCGAGCAGTGCGCACGCCCCGATGACGGAGGCTTCGAGGCTGATCTCCAGCAGCAGGCCTAGTGCGATGCCGAAAAGGGCTGAGTGTGCGAGCGTGTCGCCAAAATAAGACATCCGGCGCCATACCACGAAGCAACCCAGCGGCCCGGCGATTGCCGCTACCAGCAGGCCGGACAGGAGAGCGCGGAGAATGAAATCAGCCATGACGCTTCCTAGTGATTGTGCCCTTCGTCGACGATCTCGCCGGCAAGATCGTGACTATGGTTGTGGTGGTGGGTATAGATCGCGAGCGTTTCGGCATCTTTCCTGCCGAACAGTTCGAGGTACGCGGGGTCGTTGCTAACCTGTTCAGGATGACCGTGGCAGCAGACATGCTGGTTAAGGCAGATAACCTCATCCGTGGCGGACATGACCAGGTGCAGGTCGTGGGATACCAGCAGGATGCCGCAATCGTGTTTGTCGCGGATATCCGTGATCAGGCGGTACAGTTCCGCCTGGCCGTTGACGTCAACTCCCTGTGCGGGCTCATCCAGAACCAGCAACTGCGGATCCTGGATCAATGCTCTCGCCAGCAATACCCGCTGCAGCTCGCCGCCCGAAAGGGAATGCAGCTGGCTGTCGATAAGCGCCGAGGCACCGACTTCCTCAAGTACCCGACTGGTCTCCATGGACCTGGCATTGGTGGCCAGGGTGAGGAACTTGCCTACAGTGACGGGCATGCTCTGGTCGACCTGCAGCCGCTGCGGCATGTAACCGATACGGATTCCCTTCCTGCGCTCCACCTTGCCGCTGGTGGGGCTGATCAGGCCCAGCACGATTTTTACCAGCGAGGTTTTGCCGGCGCCGTTGGGTCCGATCAGCGTGACGATCTGGCGCTCGGCAATTCGCAGCGAAATATTCTGCAATACCAGGCGCTGGTCGAATTGCAGGGAGATTTCCTGCGCATTGAGAAGAATATTTTCTGGCACGGATTAACCGCCGGTGTTTAAAAATACAGAACGCTGGCAGAACCACAGGGAATTATTTTTATGGGCACAGCGGGTCGACATGCGAGTCCTGTGGTATTGAATGAGAGTGATATATCATAGCATCTTTTTCCCGGCACTCTCACTGCGCCAACTTGCGGGCAACCACTGTTTTACACGCCATGGGCAACCGATTAATTACCTTCATACTTGGCATCCTGCTCCTGCCAGCCTGGCAGTGCGCATCTGCACAGCCACAGGTTGCAGCAAGCATCAGGCCATTGCTCCTGATCGCCGATGCCATCACGGACGGCATATCCAGGCCGGACCTGGTGCTCGATGCTACCCAGGATCCTCATCACCCTGCACTCAGGCCATCGCAGCGACGCGTCATTGACCAGGCCGGCGTGTTTCTCTGGATAGGGCCTGCTATGGAAACCGGCCTGGAAAAGGTTGCCACTGAACGGCCGGATTCCGTGTTGACGGCCATGGAGTTGCCGATGCTGAATCGACAGGCAATAGGCGACACCCCGGACCCACATGTCTGGCTCGATACGGATAATGCATTGGTGATAGCGGCCAGCCTCGCTGACAGGCTTGCGGCGCTTGACCCCGAAAACGCCGGCCACTACCGGGACAACTTGCGCCTGTTTCGGGAGGACGTGCATTCCCTGGACGCGGCGATCCGGGAAAGGCTGCAGTCAGATACCTTTCCGCCTTTTGCCGTGTACCATAACGGCTACCAGTACTTTGAAGCGCAGTTTGGACTGCAGCATGTCACCAGCTTTACCGGCAATGAAGAAGTACAGCCGGCAATCCGTCAGTTGCTGGCCATCAGGAAGGAACTGGCGGACAACCAGGTGCACTGTATCGTGACAGGGCCGTCACAAAACACAGCACGCCTGGACAACCAGCTTGAACAGGACGCCATACGTTATGTCACCATAGATGTCCTTGGCTACGACATCGAGCGGTCCAAAGATGGTTACAGCCGGTTTATGCGCCAACTGGCGGAAGCCTTTGCAGGCTGCCGCACCGAGTAAGAAAACACGATTACTAGGGAATTTTCACAACAGCATGGCTAAAGACAAACCACTGGTGCTGGTCGACGGATCGTCCTATTTATTCCGCGCCTTTTTTGCACTGCCGCCGCTTACTTCCAGTAAGGGGCAGCCAACAGGCGCGATCAAGGGCGTGATCAGCATGATGAGACGGTCTAGACCGAACGCCAAACCTGCGTGTGGTGGCGCACCAAACTTAAGCGCGTTGAGCAGGAAGCCAAACTTCTCTTCAGCCTCTTCATCAGAGATACCCAGTACTTTAAATACCGCTTTCTGCATCTCTTGATCGTGAATACGAACCGAACCACCACCAAGCTCACAACCGGGCGTGTGCAGTATCTTTTTTAAGTACTGCACATGCTCGGCATCGTCTTCAAAAATCAGAATTCTAAAATTTTGCGACATTCACACCCGGCCTAAACCAGGTCTGGGAAGGCTTCAGCCACCACACTGTAGATAATT
>JALRBG010000192.1 GCA_023257855.1 Pseudomonadales bacterium
CACAAGAAGGTATTGCTGGTGGACCTGGATCCCCAGGGCAATGCCACCATGGGCAGCGGCGTTGAAAAGAACGACCTGCAGGCCAGCGTCTACGACGTCCTGGTCGACAGCATGCCGGTGTCCCAGGTAGCGGTCCCCGCCAATGAAAACGGATTCATGCTGCTGCCGTCGAACGGGGACCTGACCGCTGCAGAAGTGGAACTGCTGGATGTGGAGGGGCGCGACCATCGCCTACGGGACATGCTGCGTGCCGCCCAGGCTGACTACGATTACATCCTCATCGACTGCCCGCCGTCCCTGAACATGCTCACCGTTAATGCCCTGGTCGCGGCCGACGGGGTCCTGATTCCCATGCAATGTGAATATTACGCGCTGGAAGGCCTGTCTGCGCTGTCACAGACCGTAGAGGCCGTGGCATCTGTTCTCAACCCGGGCCTGAAAATCGAGGGCATCGTGCGCACCATGCACGATCCCCGCAACAAACTGACCCAGGAAGTGTCCGACCAACTCATCAAATTCTTCGGGGACAGGGTGTACCGGACCATCATTCCGCGCAATGTGCGCCTGGCGGAAGCGCCGAGTTTCGGGGTTCCGGTAATAGTGTATGATAAAACGTCGCGCGGGGCCCTGGCCTATATCGCGCTGGCAGGAGAGATCCTGCGCCGGCATGCCCTGGAAGACAGCGCCGATCCGGCGAATGACACTCCGAAGGCCCCGGTTGAAACAGGCGTGTACGACAACCCGATTTCCCAGTAATTTGCTGGCAGCAGTAGGCGGCAATACCATGACAATCAAGAAAAGAGGGCTTGGCAGGGGGCTGGACGCCCTGTTGGGATCCGGCAGCTCACGGGCATCCAAACCAGATGACACACCAGCGGCGCCCGCGCAGGAAGACGCGCCGGCACCGACCGCCGCACCTAGCCAGGACAACCTGCTGAAAAACCTGCCCGTGGAATTCATCCAGCCGGGCAAGTACCAGCCCCGTCATGACATGCACCCGGAATCCCTGGAAGACCTGGCCAACTCCATCAAGGCCCAGGGCGTCATGCAGCCAATCGTGGTCCGGCCCATCAGCAGCAACAAGTATGAAATCGTAGCGGGCGAGCGGCGCTGGCGTGCCTGCCAGCTGGCCGGCCTGGACACCATCCCGGTCATCATCAAGGATGTCCCCGATGATGCTGCCGTCGCCATGGCGCTGATCGAAAACATCCAGCGCGAGAACCTCAACCCCATCGAAGAAGCCATGGCCCTTCAGCGCCTGATCGAAGAATTCGAACTGACCCAGCAGGAAGCCGCCGACGCCGTGGGCAAATCCCGCACCACCGTGACCAACCTGCTGCGCCTGATGAGCCTGAACGTGGATGTGCGCAAAAGCCTGGAGCGGGGAGCGCTGGAAATGGGCCATGCCCGCGCCCTGCTGGCCCTGCCCGGCGAGAAACAGGCCGAGGCCGCCAAATCCGTGGTGAGCAAAGGCCTGTCGGTGCGCCAGACCGAGGCGCTGGTCCGCCGACTGCTATCCCAGAAAGGCAAGAAATCACCGGGCGACAAAATCGACCCCGACATCCGCCATCTCCAGGACAACCTGTCGGAAAAACTCGGCACACAGGTCACCATCCAGCATTCCGCGAAGGGCAAAGGCAAGCTCATCCTGAACTACAACTCACTGGAGCAGCTCGAGGGCATCCTGGATCACATCAAATAGCGGCAAACACGCAAAACTGCACGTTTTTCGGGCATTTCAGGTTGTACGTAATTTTGAAAATCAATATAATGCGCGCGGTCGAAAAGCACTGAAAAAACAATAGGTATGGAAGGGCCTGGGAACGGTGACACACACAGGCAAAGCAATAACCCGGTGACCGTTTCTGCGATAAAAACGCCTCCGATATACCTCGCTTTTATCATCCAGTTTTTCTTATGTGTGATTGCGGCAGTGGTCGTGTTGTTACTGGTCGACCTGGTGGCTGCATATTCGATTTTGCTGGGTGGGTTCATCAGCATCGTGCCTAACGGCTATTTTGCCTGGAAGGCATTCCGCTTTCGCGGTGCAAGCAACACACCATTGATAGTCAAGTCATTCTATGCGGGCGAAACAGGCAAGCTGGTAATGACCGGGGTTTTGTTCGCGCTGGTGTTTGCGGAAATAAGGCCAATAAACGAACTGGCCGTGATATTGAGTTTCATTATTACGATCATCGTGGGGCTGGCGGCAACAGCCTGGGTCAGCGTGGTCTGGCCACGCGGCTTTGGTTCAAGACGTTAAGGTTCAAGACGTTAATTAACGCCGTTGAACGCCGCAAGTAAGGCCGTTATTCAAGCCTGGCATGTTCAGGCTTGAAAACACACTGAATGACTGGCAGAACAAGTTAAACAGACAGCTAAAACAGTAGAAAATCAGCGACATGGCAAGCGAAGCAACTCACGAAGAAGCAGGTCACGCAGAAGACGCGGCGCACACCCAGACCCAGGGTGAATACATTCAGCATCACCTCCAGTTCCTGACCTACGGCAAGCACCCGGATGGTCACTGGGGATTTGCCCACACCGAGGAAGAAGCCAGTGAAATGGGCTTCTGGTCTTTCCATGTCGACATGCTCGGCTGGTCCGTAGCCCTGGGCCTGCTGTTCGTTCTCTCTTTCAAGAAGGCGGCCGAAAAAGCCAGCGCCGCCGCACCTACCGGATTCCAGAATTTCGTCGAGTGGGTCTACGAATTCGTCGACCAGAACGTCAAGGACACATTCCATGGCAAGAGTGCTCTGATCGCCCCCCTGGCGATGACCATTTTCTGCTGGATCATCCTTATGAATTTCATGGACCTCGTTCCAGTGGATATCCTGCCCTGGGTCGCACAGACCATCACCGGCAGCCATGAGACGGCCTTCCGCGTTGTGCCCTCCACGGATCCGAACGTCACGCTGGGCATGTCCATCAGCGTCTTCTTCCTCATTATTTTTTACAGCATTAAGATCAAGGGTGTCGGCGGCTTCCTGAAGGAACTCGCCTTCCAGCCCTTCGGCCCAAAGATGATGCCGTTCAACCTGCTTATCGAAGTCCCGACCCTGCTGGCCAAGCCGGTTTCACTGGGTCTTCGACTCTACGGCAACCTGTATGCCGGTGAACTCGTGTTCCTGCTCATTGCATTGTTCGGTGCTTTCCAGCTGCCGGCGCATTTTGTCTGGGCGGCCTTCCACCTGCTGGTGGTGCCGTTGCAAGCCTTCATTTTCATGATGCTCACCATCGTGTACCTGAGCCAGGCAAGCGAAGACCATTGATCATCAGAACAACTTTTAACAACGAATTTCTCATTCAACAATCAAGGTAAAACCTTAACAACTGGAGGAAAAAATGGAGTCAATTCTGGCTTTTACAGTACTTGGAGTACTGCTGGTATTAGGTATGGGCGCCCTGGGCACCGCTATCGGTTTCGGCATCCTGGGTGGCAAGCTGCTTGAAGGCTCTGCCCGTCAGCCCGAACTTGCTCCCATGCTGCAAGGCAAGATGTTCCTGGTCGCCGGTCTGATCGACGCGGTAACCATGATCGGTCTTGCGATCGGCATGTGGTTCACTTTCGCCAATCCCTTTGTTGCTGCTCTCGGTTAAGCAATCTGCCGGCTGCATGACGCAGTCCCAAGCATATTAAAGAGCACACTGGGTAAGAGGTGTTACTGTGAATATTAACGCAACAATTCTTGGACAAATGATCGCGTTCGCGTTCTTCGTGTGGTTCTGCATGAAGTACGTGTGGCCGCCACTGACTGCAGCGCTGGCTGAGCGGGCGAAGAAAATCGCCGATGGCCTCGAAGCTGCGGAACGTGCCGGCAAGGACCTGGAGTTAGCCCAGGAACGCGCCGCCGAACAACTGCGTGAAGCCAAGACCGAAGCGTCAGGCATTATCGAGCAGGCGAACAAACGCGCCAGCCAGATAATCGACGAAGCGAAGGAGCAGGCCCGGGAAGAAGGCAAGCGCCTGATTGCCGGCGCCCAGGCCGAGATCGAGCAGGAAGTGAATCGCGCCAAGGAGCATCTGCGCAAGCAGGTGGCCTCCATCGCGATCGCCGGAGCGGAAAAGATCCTGGAAGCGTCCATCGACGAGAAAGCACACGCCGAGCTGGCCGAAAAACTGGCCGCCAGCCTGTAATACAGAACCGGATTTTATATGGCTGAATTAACTACACTCGCAAGACCCTACGCCAAGGCGGCTTTCGAGGCCGCAGTAGAGGCCGCCAAACTGGGTGACTGGTCATCCAGCCTGACCCTGGTTGCCGCCGTGGTCAGCGATCCGTCGGTGAAAGCCGCGCTGTCACTGCCCTCCCTGACCGGAGAGAAGCAGGCGCAGCTCGTAGTGGACCTTTGCGGTGACGAGATCATCGGGCAGGTGAAAAACTTTGTTGCCATCCTGGCAGAAAACAAGCGCATCCCGCTCATGCCGGAAATCGTCGCGCTGTTCGAAGCCCTGAAAGCCAACCAGGAAATGAAGGTTGACGTGAATATCATTTCAGCATTCCCGTTAACCGGCCCCCTCCAGGAAAAACTGGCGGCTTCCCTCAAGGCAAAACTGCAAAGGGACGTGGTCTTGCACAGCGAAACCGACAAGTCACTGATTGGCGGCGCGGTGATCCGGGCCGGCGATCTCGTGATCGATGGTTCGGTGCGCGGCAAGCTGGCGAAACTTGCCGAAAGCATGAAGGCTTAACGTATTAGCCCGGTAGAAAACGGAACAAGCGAATAAAAGGTTACTGATAGCTCACAAGCACCCCTGAACAGGGCGAGAGTTGAGGAAACAAGACAATGCAACAACTGAATCCTTCAGAAATTAGCGAAATTATCAAACAGCGCATCGACAGCCTTGATGTGTCTGCCCAGGCGCAGAACGAAGGCACGATCGTCAGCGTATCGGACGGTATTATCCGTATCCACGGCCTGGCCGATGTGATGTACGGTGAGATGATCGAGTTCGAGGGCGGTGTCTACGGTATGGCCCTGAACCTGGAGCGTGATTCAGTGGGCGCCGTGGTACTCGGTGACTACCAGAAGCTGGCCGAAGGCCAGACCTGTCGCTGCACCCAGCGCATCCTGGAAGTCCCCGTAGGCCCGGAACTGGAAGGCCGCGTGGTCGACGCCCTGGGTAACCCGATCGATGGCAAGGGCCCGATCAACGCCAAGGAATCCGACGCCGTGGAAAAGGTTGCGCCTGGTGTAATCGCCCGTCAGTCAGTTTCCCAGCCGGTCCAGACCGGACTGAAAGCCATCGATTCCATGGTGCCGATCGGTCGCGGCCAGCGCGAGCTGATCATCGGCGACCGCCAGG
>JALRBG010000056.1 GCA_023257855.1 Pseudomonadales bacterium
CTGCCGTCCAGGCTGCTACCGGCGGTTTCACCATGGTGGGTGTTGACCCGACCGGTGCCCAGGGTGGTTCCTACCTGGCGGCCCTCATCAGCTCTCCGTCATTCCGTGAAAGGTACTGGGAGCAGGGCCGTACCATCGGCCAGATCATTATCTTCGTCGGCCTGTTCGCAGCACTGCTGGCGGTAGAAAGGATGATCACCCTGACCCTGGTGAACTCCAAGGTCAAGCGTCAGCTGAAAAACCCGGATCGTCCCAGCAAGAACAACCCGCTGGGTCGTGTACTGATGGTCTATGAAGCAGATAAGAACCTGGATATAGAAACCCTTGAGCTGAAGCTGGGTGAGGCCATCCTGCTGGAAACCCCGGCACTGGAGCGCTTCCTGACCCTGCTCAAGATTATCGCCACGGTAGCCCCGCTGGGCGGCCTGCTCGGTACGGTGACCGGTATGATCACTGTGTTCCAGGCCATCACCCTGTTCGGTACCGGTGACCCGCAGATCATGGCGGGCGGTATCTCAGGCGCCCTGGTAACCACGGTACTGGGTATCGTAGTCGCGATCCCGACCATCCTGTTCCACACCATCGTGAAGTCACGCAGTGACAATGTAATTCACATCCTGGAAGAACAGGCCACTGGCATCATTGCCAGAAGGGCGGAAGCGACAGCGAAGGCATCATAAGCTAAACGAAAAGCCAATCTGAAGCTGGAGAATAGCTTATGTTAGAAACATTGAGTTTGAGCTTTGAGGCCATCGACGTTTTCATGGAACGCGGTGGCCCCGTTCTCAATTTCATCGCCATATTGCTGTTTGTGAAATGGAGCCTGATGATCGAACGCTTCTGGTTCCTGCGCACAATACACAAAAAGAATGTGGTCAAGGCCCTGTCAGAGTGGGAAGCCAGGAAGGACAAGAAATCCTGGAATGCCCATGCCATCCGCCAGGAACTCATCTCCCGCGTTACCCTGGACCTCAGGTCCACCCTGCCGCTGATCGAAGTGCTGGTTGTTGTTTGCCCGCTCTTCGGCCTGCTGGGCACGGTAACAGGCATGATCGAGGTATTCTATGTTATGGCTGTGACTGGTGGTGGGGACGCGAAGCAGATGTCCGGTGGTGTAGCCCGGGCAACCATTCCCACCATGGCGGGAATGGTCGGTGCTCTGTCAGGCATCTTTGCCAGCAATATTCTTAAAGTGCGAACCAACCGTGAACTGCAACTGCTGGAAGACCGCCTTGAAATCCAGCATGCCAGTTAAACCTGACGTTCCTGTATAAGACGTTAGAATAGGAATTTATATGAAAGGTTTTGCCAGAGAGAAAGCGGACGAGCAGGCAGGGGAGATCGATCTTACTCCCATGCTGGATGTGGTATTCATCCTGCTCATCTTCTTTATCGTTACATCAGTTTTCGTGAAGGAAGCCGGTTACGAAGTACTCTACCCGGAAGCTTCTACCGTAGAGCCCACGTCGGGAGACCCGATCCTGATCGCCGTTTCCCCCCTGGGTGAAATCTGGATGGATAAGGACATCATTCCGCCACGTAACCTGAGACTCAGGATAGAGCAGCGTTTGGCCGAGTCGCCTAACTCCTGTGTAGTCATACAGGCAGACCAGGCGGCAACCAACGAATTCGTGCTGATGATAATGAATGCAGCACGGGAAGCCCAGTCCGGATGCACTCAGATAGCTGCAGAGGAATAAGACATGGTCAGATTATTTAACATTGGATTTGCCGTTGTATTTGCTTCAGCAGTAACGTTTTCACTTTTCTTCCTGATGCAGTTCCTGATCTCCATGGATCAATCAGAGCCTTCGCAGGGCGAGGTCCGCAAGATTGCCGACATCACCATGCCGGAGATCGAGCTGGAAGTGCAGCGCCAGGAGCCGAAACCGGAAGAGCCGGATGTGCCGGAAGAGATTCCCGACCTGCCCGAGCCTGATCTTTCCATCGACGCACCTTCAGGTGAAGGCCTGAACCTGGCGCGCGTGGAAGTGGATATGGGTGGCCTGGATAACAGCGCTTCCATTTCTGCCAGTGATTCCGAAATGCTGCCGATCGTGACCATCGAGCCGCAGTACCCGCAAAGGGCGGCTTCCAGGGGTATCGAAGGCTGGTGTCTGGTGCAGTTTACTGTCACTGCCCAGGGTACCGTGGATGAAAACAGCATCGAGGTTATCGATGCGGATCCGGAAAGTATCTTCGACTCTTCTTCCCGTCGTGCTGTTTCCCGCTTCAAGTTCAACCCGCGCGTATCTGACGGCGTAGCCGTAGCCGTACCGGGTGTTAGGTACCTGTTCCGTTACAACCTGGCAGACAACTAAGAGAGAAAATTGATGAGACAGATAATTTTTCCGAAGCTGTTGCCAAGTCTGGTGAAATTCGTTTTCGCCGCGGGCATTGTGCTTGCAATGCCATTTGCGACTGCACAGGACGATGATGACGGCCGTCGTGCACCACCGGAAGCTCGGTCATCGCAGACGCTCAGCCGCCAGGTGTTCACCCGTATCAACGAGGTAATGGAACTTCGTGATATGGAAAATTACGTGGAAGCGCTTCAGGTTCTGGGCGAGGTCAGAGAATTGTTCGATCGTGATCGGTTGAATGACCGTGAAAAATTTGTCATGTGGCAGTTTTTCGCGAATATTTTCCAGATTCAGGAGAACTACGACCAGGCCATCGAGGCCTATGAGCAGATCATGCGCCTGCCCAACCTGCAACAAGAGCAACTAGAGCAGACCCTGTTCTACCTGGGTTCCCTTTACTACGTGCAGGAACAATTTCCGCAGGCCATCCAGCAGTTCACTGAGTACAACAATATTGCACTGGAACCCAATGAGGACGTTTATTTCCGAATCGGTACAGCGCATTACCAGTTAGAGCAGTTCCAGGAGTCCATTCCCTTCATTCTGCGCAACATGGAAATCCTGCGCTCCAAGAACGAAGCGATTCCCAAGAATACCTATGATCTACTGCGAGCGTTGTATTTCAACGTGGAAGACTATGTAAAAGCTTACCAGGTGCTGCGTGAAGCCGTGGTTCTGTACAACGATCCGGATGACTGGGTGCTGCTGCCTGCGGTTCTCGGCCAGATCGAACGTTTCCAGGAACAGGGGCAATCCTATTACGTAAATGATGTTCTGGGCCACCTCGACTCCGATGCCCAGCTCATCAACCTGGCCGCCCAGCTGTATAACAGTGATTACCCGTATGGATGTGCGCGTATCATGGAGCGCGGTATGGCTGACGGCATAATAGAGCAAGACGAGGGCAACCTGTCTTTCCTGTCCACCTGCTACCAGATCGCCCGTGAGGATGCAAAAGCTGCTCCGCCCCTGGAAAGAGCTGCTGCCATGGCCGATGACGGCGAGCTGTATGCCCGCCTTGGAAGGATATACTCCACCATGACCGAATGGGAGAAATCGATAGACGCGTTCAACCAAGCCATGGAAAAGGGTAGCATTGATCGCCCCGACCAGGTATACCTGTCAATGGCCCGTGCTTACATGGAGCTGAACCGTTACGATGAAGGCCTGGAAGCGGCCCGAGCCGCCCAGCGTGACGAGCGCAGCCGTGACACTGCCCGCACCTGGGTAACCGTACTGACCCGCGAGAAGGAGCGTTATGAAACCTTGCAGCGTCAGCGCCGTGAACTGGCCGAGTTCTTCCGTTAAACGACGGCATAGACACCGCTAACAATAATAACGATAAAGCAGTATTTAGTGAAAAACGCATCCCAGGATGCGTTTTTTTTTGCCTTGAAAAAGCCATATCAGGCCTCATGTATGGGGGATTGGTATAACTGACAAGAGACCAGCAACCATGGGCGTTGAAGCCAAAAAAGAAACACTGGGTTTCCAGACGGAAGCCAGGCAACTACTGCACCTGATGATCCATTCCTTGTACTCCAACAAGGAAATCTTCCTGCGCGAGCTTATTTCCAATGCCTCGGATGCGGCGGACAAGTTGCGTTTTGCCGCGCTTGCCAAGCCAGAGCTTCTGGAAGACGACCCCGAACTGAAAATCACGGTAGATTTCGATCCTAAGAAGAAGACCATTACTATCAGTGATAACGGCATCGGCATGAACCGGGAGGAGATCATAGAAAACCTGGGCACCATCGCCAAATCGGGCACTGCCCAGTTCCTGGAATCACTGACCGGGGATGAGAAAAAGGATTCGCGGCTGATCGGCCAGTTCGGCGTGGGCTTTTATTCCGCCTTTATTGTCGCCGACAAGGTTGAAGTGTACAGTCGCAAGGCCGGCGAACCAGCCGGTCAGGGCGTGAAGTGGGAGTCAGCCGGTGAAGCCGATTTCAACGTTGAATCAGTCGACAAAAGTGACCGGGGCACAAGCATCGTCCTGCACCTGAAAAAGGATGAAAAGGAGTTTGCCGAAGGGTATCGCTTGCGCGGCATCGTGAGGAAGTATGCCGATCATATTTCGATTCCGGTCATGATGGTGAAGGAAGAGCCCGGTGACAAGGACAAGAAAGCTGACAAGAAGGCCCCGGAATACGAGGCGGTGAATACCGCCCAGGCCCTGTGGATCCGTCCACGCACAGAACTGAAAGACGAAGAATACAAGGAATTCTACAAGCACATCAGCCATGATTTCGGGGATCCACTGGACTGGAGCCACAACAAGGTCGAAGGCAAACTGGAATATACCAGCTTGCTGTACCTGCCGGCACGGGCTCCGTTTGATATGTGGAACCGTGATGCCGCCCGTGGCTTGAAGCTCTACGTACAACGCGTATTCATCATGGACGATGCCGAACAGTTCCTGCCGCTGTACCTACGTTTTATCAAGGGTGTTGTCGACTCAAACGACATTTCTCTCAATGTGAGCCGCGAGATTCTGCAGAAAGATCCCGCCGTTGACTCCATGAAGAGTGCGCTGACCAAGCGTGTGCTGGATATGCTGGCGAAACTGAAAAAGAAGGACAAGGACGCCTACCAGAAATTCTGGAATGAATTCGGCCAGATACTCAAGGAAGGTCCTGCCGAGGATTATGCCAACCGTGAAAAGATTGCCAAGCTGTTGTTGTTCGCCACCACGCACACGGAAACGTCACTGCAGGACCAGTCACTCGAGGATTACGTATCCCGCATGAAGGACGGACAGGACAAGATTTACTACATTGCCGCTGAATCCTACAACACCGCGAGGAACAGCCCCCACCTGGAGGTTTTCCGCAAGAAAGGCATCGAAGTGCTGCTGTTGTCAGACCGGGTGGATGAATGGTTCGTCAGTCACCTGATGGAATTTGACGGCAAGTCCTTCCAGGACGTCACTCGTGGGGAACTGGACCTGGGTAAGCTCGATTCCGAGGAAGAGAAGAAGCAGCATGAAGAAATCGACAAGCAGGCTGAACCCCTGCTCAAGCGCCTCAAGGATAGCCTGGGTGATGCGGTCTCTGAGGTACGCACCACCCACAGGCTGACGGATTCCCCGGCCTGTCTGTCCATAGCAGAACATGACATGGGGGCGCAGATGCGCAAGATCATGGAGGCGGCCGGCCAGAAGATGCCCGAGTTCAAGCCGATCTTTGAAATCAATCCGGCTCACCCGCTGGTAGCCAAGCTCGATGCAGAAGCCAACGAAGCCCGTTTCAACGATCTCGCCGCCATCCTGTTCGACCAGGCCAGCCTGGCCGAAGGCGGACAACTGGATGATCCGGGCAGCTACATCCGCAGGCTCAACAAGCTTTTGCTCGACTTGAGCGGGCAATAAAAACCTGCAAATTCGCCAGGCCAGGTGTGCCATTAGGTATGCCTGGGCCTGGTGATGCCGCAGTTACGGTCTTTTTCCGACGAGAGTTGCAATCCGCTGAGGCCGGTCTATACAATCATCGGCCAGGGAAAGCCTATTGAGCCTTGAGGGGAACACCATGAACAAGCCATTTCTGAAAGCCACCATCGGCCTGATGGCCGCCTTTGCCACTGCGGCGGTCATCGCCCAGTCCTATATGATTCCGGCCGATACACCCGCCAATATCCGGCGTGCCGTGGAATCGGGTGAGCGTGCCGATGCCGCCCGTGCCCGTGATGCCGGTCGTAAGCCGGCCCATGTCCTGGCCCTGTCGGGCATCGCCGAAGGCGACCATGTTGCCGAACTGACCAGCTTCGGCCAGTACTACACGCCAATGCTCGTGGAGGCGGTCGGGCCTTCCGGCATGGTGGAAATGTATGATCTGCCAACACTGGCAGCATTCCAGGAAGGCGGTGTCGGCAGGGCCGGGCAGGCATTTGCGGATGCCCGCGCCAACGCCAATTACACCATCGTCGAATACAACAACATCATGCTGCCCGCCGGCCTGGATATTGTTTTCAACATCCTGTCATACCATGACTTTCCGGCCATGGGTGTGGACCCGGCGGTACTGAATGCCCATGTATTCAATGCCCTGGCCCCTGGCGGCCGCTACGTGGTGATCGACCATGCCGCGGCAGCGGGTTCAGGCTGGGATGCCGCCGGCACCATTCATCGTATCGAGAAAAACATCATCATTGACGAGGTGACCAGTACAGGGTTTGAACTAGCGACCGACAGCGATATCCTTGCCCACCCCGAGGACGATCATTCCAGCATGGTTTTTGCCATGCGCGGAGACACGGATCGTTCCGTACTGGTATTCCGCAAACCCTGACAAGGTATGTCCTGCAGGGTGAGGACAAGCGGAAATAGGAAAGGTGCCAGGGTACTGGCACCTTTTTTTATGTCTGTCTGCCTGGTTGCACTGCCGGGCTGCACCCGCACCGATCCCGCCCTGATACCGGACCTGCTTGCCCTGGATGCTCCGGCCCTGGCTGGTGAACTTGCCGCGGGCAGAGTGTCTGCGGCAGAGGTCACGCAACAGGTGCTGGCGCGGATCGCCAGCGTGGATGCCTCAGGACCGGCATTGAACGCCATTATTGAGATCAACCCGGATGCCATGGATATCGCCAGGGAGCTCGATGTTCGTTTCCGTGCTTCGGGTCCCGTTGGTCTGCTGCACGGTGTTCCTGTTGTGCTGAAGGCCAATATCGATACCGGCGACAGGATGGCCACTACCGCGGGTTCGCTGGCACTGGCCGGCCACCGGGCTCCCAATGATGCGGAGTTGGTCCGCCGCTTGCGCGATGCCGGGGCAGTGATTGTGGCCAAGACAAACCTCAGTGAATGGGCAAATTTTCGCGGCAATGCTTCCAGCAGCGGTTGGAGCAGCCTGGGTGGACAGACCCGCAACCCGTATGTGCTGAATCGCAATCCATGCGGGTCATCCAGCGGTTCGGCGGCTGCCGTTGCAGCCAGGCTTGCCACTTTGGCCGTGGGTACTGAAACCGACGGCTCCATCGTCTGCCCATCGGGTGCAAACGGTGTCGTCGGCATCAAGCCTACCCACGGCAGTATCCCGGGTGACGGCATCATCCCGCTCGCCCATACCCAGGATACCGCGGGTCCCATGGCCACGACGGTCGAAGGTGCGGCCCTGATGCTCGCCATACTGCAGGGCCGGCCGGCAGACACCGCCCTGTATGAATTAAATCGTTCAGACCTGGCAGGTGTGCGCCTGGGCGTTGTCAGGGATCATTACGGGGCGGGCAGTATTAATGCGGTTGATGGCCTGCTCATGCAGTGGCTGGACTGGTTCAGCCGCGAACAGGCAAGCCTGGTCGATCCGGTCAACGTAGCAGTACCTGAATCTGCCGACAGTGCCGAATACCAGGTGTTGCTGTATGAATTCAAGGCAGACATGAATGCTTATCTTGCCACGGCCGGCAGTGCACATGCCTCGCTGGATGACCTGATCGTTTTCAATATTGCCCATGCCGACACCGTTATGCCGTATTTCGGGCAGGAGATATTCCTTGCCGCCCAGGCCATGGGTGGGCTCGACAGCAGCGCATACAGGGATGCGCTCGAGAGCAGTGGCGAGGCTGTACGGCAGGCACTGGACAAGGCCTTTTCCGACAACGACCTCGATGCACTGATCGCACCGGTAAATTCACCAGCCTGGGTCACGGACTGGGTTACCGGCGATCACTTCGGATTGTCCAGTTCTTCCCTGGCGGCAGTATCAGGTTATCCCAGCATTGCCGTACCCGGTGGGCTCGTGCATGGGCTGCCGGTGGGCATAGCCATCATCGGCAGGCCGGGGAGTGAGGAACTGCTGGTGGAGATCGCGGGACGTTTCGAGCAGGCGCGGGGACCATTCCCGGCGCCTGCATTCATTCCCGCGCTGGAGGACTAGCCGCTCAGGGAAGCCAGGGCCTGGTTGAACAGTTTGCTAGGGCACATGGCGCTGGCACACAGGGCAGGGTCGGGTTTGTAGTAGCCGCCCAGTTCGACCGGTTTGCCCTGAATCCCGTTCAACTCGTCGACAATGTCGGCTTCCCCGCTTGTCAGCGTTTTTGCAATAGCACCGAAGGTGGCTTTGAGGTCGGCGTTATCGGATTGTGCCGCCAGCGCCTGGGCCCAGTACAACGCCAGGTAAAAATGGCTGCCGCGGTTGTCCAGTTCCCCGACATCACGCATCGGGCTGCGGTTTTCCATCAGCAGCTTGCCGGTGGCTTCATCGAGCGTTTTTGCCAGTACCAGCGCTTTGCTGTTGCCGGTTGTCTGCCCAAGGTGTTCCAGGGAAGCGGCCAGTGCAAGGAATTCACCCAGGGAGTCCCAGCGCAGGTGGTTTTCTTCCTGGAACTGCTGCACATGCTTGGGTGCCGAGCCGCCCGCACCGG
The DNA here is from genome assembly GCA_023257855.1 of Pseudomonadales bacterium. Lineage (GTDB taxonomy): Bacteria > Pseudomonadota > Gammaproteobacteria > Pseudomonadales > Pseudohongiellaceae > Eutrophocola. The sequence goes on from JALRBG010000056.1 coordinate 8,721, forward strand.
TTTCGAACATGCTGCCGCCGTTCATCAGCGGCACGATGGACAGCATCTTGGCGCTGGTGCCCAGTTCAAGAATGGGGAACAGGTCTGTGAGGTAATCCCTGAGGACGTTGCCGGTCACCGAGATGGTGTCCTTGCCTTCTTTCATGCGCTGAAGCGAATAGCGGGTTGCCTCCACGGGAGACATGATGTGAATCTCAAGCCCGTTGGTATCATGTTCGCCTAGATTGGCGTTGACCTTCTTGATCAGTTCCGCATCGTGCGCACGATCCGGGTTGAGCCAGAATACTGCCGGAGTTTTCGACAGACGGGCGCGATTGACGGCCAGTTTGACCCAATCCTGGATCGCCGGGTCCTTGACCTGGCACATGCGCCAGATATCACCTTTGTCCACCTCGTGGGACAGCAGGGTCTCGCCCGTGCCATTTACCACGCGTATTACGCCCGCCTCAGCCAGTTCAAAAGTCTTGTCGTGTGAACCGTATTCTTCGGCTTTCTGGGCCATCAGGCCGACATTGGGAATGGAGCCCATGGTGCGCGGGTCGAAGGCGCCATGTTTTTTGCAGAAGTCGATGGTTTCCTGGTAAACGTCGGCGTAACAGCGGTCCGGGATGATGGCCAATGTGTCGTGCAGTTTGCCATCGGGACCCCACATCTTGCCGGAGGCACGAATCGCGGCCGGCATGGAGGCGTCGATAATGATATCGCTCGGTACATGCAGGTTGGTGATGCCCTTGTCCGAATTCACCATGGCAAGCTGCGGACGCGCTTCGTAGCAGGCCTGGATATCAGCGTTGATCTGGGCTTTCTTGTCCGCGGGCAGCGTATCGATCAGCGCCAGCACGGCGCCAAAACCGTTATTCGGGTTGACGCCCAGCTCGGCAAAGGAAGCGGCATGCTTTTCGAACACGTCACTGAAAAACACGGATACGGCATGGCCGAACAGGATCGGGTCAGAGACTTTCATCATGGTGGCCTTCAGGTGCAGGGACAACAGCACTCCGTCAGCCTTGGCCTCGTCGATGGCCTTGCCCAAAAATTCACGCAGGGCCTTGCTGCGCATGACGCAGGCATCGATTACTTCACCGGCTTGCAGTGGTGCGTCCTTTTTCAGGACAGTCACTTTACCAGCGGCATCGACGAATTCGATGCGGAAGGCAGCGTCAGAATCCAGCGTACGGGAAATCTCGCTGCCGAAGAAGTCACCGTCTTCCATATGGGCCACCCGGGTCCTGGAGTCGGGCGACCAGGCACCCATGGAATGGGGGTTCTGCCTGGCGTACTGCTTGACCGCACCGGGAGCACGGCGGTCGGAGTTGCCTTCGCGCAGCACCGGGTTCACGGCGCTGCCCTTGACGCGGTCATAGCGCTCCTTGATGTCGCGTTCCTTGTCGTTTTGCGGATTTTCCGGGTAGTCGGGCAGGGTATAACCCTTGGCCTGCAGTTCCTTGATGGTTGCGGTCATCTGCGGCAGTGAGGCGCTGATGTTCGGCAGTTTGATGATGTTGGCCTCCGGTTTCAGGGCCAGTTGCCCGAGATAGGCCAGGTCGTCCGACTGTATCTTGTCCTTCGGCAGATAATCAGGGAATACCGCGATGATGCGGCCAGCCAGGGAAATGTCACGTGTTTCGATATTGATGTCGGAGGAGGCAGTGAAGGCCTTGATGACAGGCAGCAGCGAATAGGTGGCCAGTGCCGGGGCTTCGTCAGTGAGGGTATAGATAATGGTCGGTTTATCGGACATGCTGTACCTGGGTAAGTTTATAAGTTATTGAATTTAATTATGAATATCGGATTGCAGCCCGACCATCATGCGGCGCGCATTATAACAACATGCCCATGGACGTGGAAGAAACCCGGCAGCAGGGAATCACATCTTTTCGAGGGTCTCGATACCGAGCAGGCCAAGTCCCTGCCGGATCGTCCGCGCGGTCAGGTGACACAGGCCCAGTCGTGAGTTGCGCACAGCGGGTGCCGCTTTCAGCACCGGGCACGCTTCGTAGAATTGCATGTAGGTGCCGGCCAGATCATAGAGATACAGGCATAACTGGTTGGGGAAGCAGTCATCGGCCACCTGGTTGACCATCTCAGTGAATTGCAGGAGTTTCAAGGCAAGCTGTTTCTCGGCAGACTCGGTAATGGTGATGGTGAAACTGCTGTCGGCGGCATCCTCGCGGCGGAAGATGCTGCGGATGCGGGCATAGGCATACAGCAGGTAAGGTGCCGTGTTGCCGTCGAAGGACAGCATGGTGTCCCAGTCGAACACATAGTCACTGTTGCGGTTTTTGCTGAGCTCGAAATACTTGATGGCAGCTATGCCGACGACATCAGCGATGGCGCGGCGCTCAGTCTCGTCCAGTTCCGGGTTCTTGCCGGTGACCAGATCATAGGCGCGGCTGACGCTCTCGGTCATGAGGTCCATCAGTTTCACGGTGCCGCCCGTGCGGGTCTTGAAAGGTTTGCCATCGCTGCCCATCATGGTGCCGTAGGCAAGGTGTTCGAGTGAGCAGCCAGGATTTTTGAATCCCGCCAGCTCCGCGACGCGGAATACCTGCTGAAAGTGCAGGCTCTGGCGCGCGTCGACGACATACAGTACGCGATTCGCTTGCAGGGCTTCGCTGCGGTAACGGATGGCGGCAAGGTCTGTGGTGGCGTACAGGAAGCCCCCGTCGGATTTCTGCACGATCACTGGTAGTGCCGTGCCATCCTTGCCCTGGAATTCATCCAGGAATACACACTGTGCACCGTCGTCCTCGGTGAGCAGACCCTTGTTGCGCAGGTCATTGATAATGCCCTGAAGCCTGTCGTTGTAGAAACTTTCCGGGCGCATATCTCCGGGTGTCAGCGTGATGCCGAGTTTCTCGTACAACTCCTGGCAGTGCGCCACCGACACATCGATGAACTTTTGCCAGAGGGCGAGGCACTCGGGATCACCGGCCTGCAGCTTTACAACATTGTCGCGGCTGGTTCTGGCAAAGTCGGCATCGCTGTCGAATTTTTCCTTGGCGTGCCGGTAAAACACTTCGAGATCCGCAAGCTCGTTCTGCATGGTGTCACTATCCTCCAGCGCCTGCATCCAGGTGATGAGCATGCCGAACTGGGTGCCCCAGTCGCCGTAGTGGTTCTGGCGTATCACCCGATGTCCCAGGTATTCGAAGATACGTGCCAGGGCATCACCGATGATCGTGCCGCGCAGGTGGCCGACGTGCATTTCCTTGGCCAGGTTCGGGGACGAGTAGTCCACGAC
>JALRBG010000063.1 GCA_023257855.1 Pseudomonadales bacterium
GTCAGCGACCCGAGAACGCCGGTGTTCCGCCAGATCCTGCCGACCACGCCCGGTCCCGAGGGCATCCTGGCGATCCCGAACCGCGACGTGCTGGTCATCTCGTCGGAGGCCGACGATGCCGACAACCGGGTCCGCGCGTCGGTGAACGTCTACGGGTTCGGTGCAGCGTTCGCCGGCAGCGGCGGCACGCCGGCCTTCCCGTCCATCGTCTCCGGTGACATCGACGGCACCCCCATCGGCTGGGGCGCCCTCGGTGCGCTGGCTGCCGGCGGCCTGTGGCCGCAGCCCGGTCGCGCTTCTTTTACGCGGGCGTGGCTTCTATGATGATCGCCAGACTGCCGGAGAGTCCCGATGCCCCTTCCTTCCCTGCAAGAACAACTGGCCGCGCTGATTGCCGCGCCCTCGGTGAGCTGTACCCAGCCGGCGTTGGATCAGTCCAATCGCGCGGTGGTCGAGCAGCTGGCCGGCTGGCTGAGCGAGCTGGGTTTCACCTGCGAGCTGCAGGAAGTGCAGCCGGGCAAGTTCAACCTGCTCGCCAGCCGCGGGCAGGGCAGCGGTGGCCTGGTGCTGGCCGGGCATACCGACACCGTGCCGTACAACGACAGCCTGTGGCAGAGCGACCCGCTGCGCCTCACTGAGCGTGACGGGCGCTTCTATGGCCTGGGCGTGTGCGACATGAAGGGCTTCTTTCCGCTGGTGATCGAGGCGCTGCAGGGTGGTTTGCTCGACCAGCCTTGGCGGCAGCCGCTGCTGATTCTCGCCACCTGCGATGAGGAAAGCTCGATGTCAGGTGCCCGCGCTCTGGCGGACAGCAAGCGCAGCATTGGCCGCGCGGCGGTGATCGGCGAGCCGACGGGCCTCAAGCCGATCCGCCTGCACAAGGGCGTGATGATGGAGCGCATCGATATCCTCGGGCAGAGCGGCCATTCCTCCAATCCGCAGCTCGGCCGCAGTGCGCTGGAGGCGATGCACGAGGTGATGGGCGAGCTGCAGGGCCTGCGCCGGCAGTGGCAGGACGAGTTCCGCAACGCTCAGTTCAGCGTGCCGCAGCCGACGCTGAATTTCGGCTGCATCCATGGCGGCGACAATCCCAACCGCATCTGCGGTCACTGCACCCTGGAATTCGACGTACGCCTGCTGCCCGGCATGGCCAGCGACGCCATCCGGGAGAAAATCGATGCCCTTATCACTCCCATCGCCAGCAAGCACCAGGTGGAGATAAAACTCACCCGCCTTATTCCCGGCGTCGAGGCCTTCGACAACATGGATTCGGAACTCGGCCGACTGGCGGAAGTGCTGACCGGCCACGCGCCGGAAAGCGTGGCCTTCGGCACGGAAGGCCCATTCCTGCAGCAGCTCGGCATGGACACCATCATCCTCGGCCCCGGCAGCATCGACCAGGCGCATCAGCCCAACGAATACATGAGCCTCGACCAGGTGAAGCCGTGTATCGGCATCCTGCAGAGCCTGATCAAGCAGTACTGTCTTTGAGAGGAAAGAGGAAAAGCCAAGATGCAGCATTCCAGCGGCCTTGCCAGCTATTTTTCCTTGACGCTCTAATTGTTGTTCGGGACAAAATCCTCTATCTGAACTACCTTTCTTCTTTCCTCTTCCCTCTTTCCTCTGCAATTTTCTTTTGATTTTTCAGTCACTTCCGATAAAATACACGCCCTTTTCCCCGTCACCGGGTTTGCAGATGACTTTGGACACGAACGAATACGTGAAGTGGTTTCGCCAGGCTTCACCTTACATCAACGCCTACCGCGGGAAGGTGTTCGTCGTTCTGTTGCCCGGTGAAGCCCTCGCCCACGACAACTTCTACAACATCGCCCATGACCTCACCCTGCTGAACAGCCTGGGAGTGAAGCTCGTGCTTGTGCATGGCGCACGGCCGCAGATCGAGGCTGCCCTGAAGGCTGCCGGCCTGAAAGGCAAGACCCATGACGACATCCAGGGCCAGTTGCACATCGACCTGCGCATTACCGACGGTGCCAGCCTGGAACAAATCAAGCGCGTGGTCGGCACCCTGCGGATCGAGGTGGAAGCCGTTTTCTCCATGGGGCTGCCCAACTCACCCATGCACGGCGCCGAGATCAACACCGCCAGCGGCAATTACATCGTTGCCAAGCCCTACGGCGTGCACAACGGTGTCGACTACGGCTACACGGGGGAAGTGCGCAAGGTGGATGCCGATGCCATCCGCAAGCAGCTGGACGCCGGCAACATTGTCATGCAGTCCAACCTTGGCTATTCGCCCACGGGCGAGGTATTCAACCTGACCGTGGAAGAAGTCGCTGCCAGCATTGCCATCGCCCTACAGGCGGACAAGCTGCTGATCTATGCGGAAGAATCCGGCATCCTCGACGAGGACGGCGAACCCATCAGCCAGCTCAACGCCAAGGAAGCGGAAGCGCTGATCAAGGACAAGATCGCCAACAAGGGCATGGACATGGAGCTGCTGAATCTCGAACTTGGCGTGAAAGCGTGCAAGGCCGGCGTCAAGCGCGCGCAGGTGATCTCCTACGTGGAGGACGGCGCCCTGTTGTCCGAGTTATTCACGCGCGACGGCAGCGGCACGCTGATCACCGAGGAAAAATACGAACAGCTCAGGGGTGCCTCCATCGACGACGTCGGCGGCATCATCGAACTGATCGAGCCGCTGGAAGCGGCCGGTGTCCTGGTGGAGCGTTCGCGCGAGCTGCTGGAAAACGAAATCGAGCAGTTCACCATCATCGAACGCGAAGGCATGATCGTTGCCTGCGGCGCGCTGTATCCGCAGGATGACGGCAGCGGTGAACTCGCGTGCGTGGCCACTCACCCGGACTACCGGGACAACGGCCGCGGCCAGGAAATTCTCGACGCCATCACCAAACAGGCAAAAAAAGCCGGGCTGAAGTCAATGTTCGTGCTGACCACCAAGACACCGCACTGGTTCGTCGAGCGGGGTTTTGCCGAAGGCAGCATCGACAACCTGCCCGAGAAAAAAAAGTCGCTGTACAACTACCAGCGTAAATCGAAGATTTTCATCAAGAAGCTCTGATACACAACGCCCGGCCAAATCGCCAATTCATTCCTATACTGATACCTGAATGCGGACATGCACATTGTTCGTTGTAACGTCATGGGTTACACTGGGGATGATCCGGAATTTCAGGCACAAGGGATTGGAACTGTTTTTCCTCACGGGCAGTTTGTTAGGTATCACGGCCAGTCAATCCAAAAGAATCAAGCTGATCCTTGGTCGGTTGCACGCGGCAACTAAGCCCGAAGATATGGCGCTGCCGGGTTTGCACCTGCACCGTCTGAAGGGGAAGGCAAAACAGCGCTGGTCTGTCAGGTTGAGCGGCAACTGGCGCATCACTTTTGCATTCAACGGCGCTGATGCCGTGGACATCGATTACGAGGATTACCACTGACATGGCGATGACCATGCACAATCCGCCCCATCCGGGCGAAGTCATTCGGGAGCTCTGCCTGGAGCCGTTGGGCCTGAGTGTTACCGAGGCCGCTGAAGGGCTCGGCGTCAGCCGCAAAACGCTATCTGCCATTCTCAACGGACGTGCCGGCATCAGCCCCGAAATGGCCATCCGCCTGGGCAAGGCGTTCAACACCTCGGCAGAAAGCTGGCTGAACCAGCAGCTGCAGTATGATTTGTGGATGGCCAAAAAGAACAGTGAAGCGATCAAGGTCAGGAAACTTTACGCCGCATAACCAGTACAAGAAGCCAAACTCCTGAAGGAATAACTGCAGGCAGTACACATCTGGCCTGCCACGGTCTAAAATCGCACCCTTTCCACCGAATCACGCTGAGCATTACCCATGAAGGAACTGAACAAATACAGCCGCACCATCACCCAGGACCCCGGCCTGCCGGCCGCCCAGGCCATGCTGCACGGCATCGGCCTGACCCGCGAGGACCTGAAGAAGGCGCAGATCGGCATCGCCAGCACGGGCTGGGAGGGCAATCCCTGCAACATGCACCTGAACGACCTGGCCAGGCTGGTGAAACAGGGCGTACAGGACGCCGACCTGGTGGGCCTGATCTTCCACACCATCGGCGTGAGCGACGGCATGAGCATGGGTACCTCCGGCATGCGCAGTTCACTGCCCAGCCGTGACCTGATCGCCGACAGCATCGAGGCCGTGGTCACCGCCCAGTGGTATGACGGCGTCGCCACCATCGTCGGCTGCGACAAGAACATGCCCGGTGCATTCATGGCGCTGGCGCGCCTGAATCGCCCGTCCATCCTGGTCTACGGCGGTTCCATCAAGCCCGGCAACCTGCGCGGGCGTAAGCTGGACATCGTGTCAGCCTTCGAAGCACTGGGTGAACACACCGCCGGGCGCATCAACACCATCGAATACCAGGAAGTGATTGAACACGCCATTCCCGGGGCCGGGGCCTGCGGCGGCATGTACACGGCCAATACCATGGCTTCCGCCATCGAGGCCCTGGGCATGTCCCTGCCCTACAACTCCAGTTCCGTGGCGGTATCC
>JALRBG010000123.1 GCA_023257855.1 Pseudomonadales bacterium
TTCCGGCACGAACAGCCGATAGGGAATGGATTCGCCCGTGCCGGGAAAATCGTAAGACCGGTACTGCTCTCCGGTCTGGCGGTACATGGGCAGTGCCGGATCAGGCACAAGATTGTCCGCCACGGTCATGCCGGGAATGTCCACTCCCTGCGCCTGCACCCACTGGCTGAAACCCAGTATCAGTGTCAACAATAAAAACTGTTTCATTCGTTTCTCCATGTCTTCTTGCCTCTTGCCTCTTTCCTCTTACCTCTTCCTATTGCACATCATCCAGGAAGCGCGGTGCTGTGATGAGCAGCCGCAAGGGCGGCGGCCGGGGTCAGGAAGTCGACACGATAACTGTTGCTCATTCCGGTACTCCGTGACAGTTGTCTGGGGCACAGAAGTCAGGATTCTAGCAGACTCAAGCCGGCGCACCACGACCAGGAGGGGCCAGTGCTATTTTATTGTGAAGCGTCTGGCCCCATGCTAGGCTTTTGCGTCCTGATTTCCGGGATTCACGATTGCGACCAGGGCATGTCAAAGGGGGACAGTCTCATGTTACGCACCAGAACCTTATCCAGCACCATTCTTCTGTCTTTACTTGCCGCCTGTTCAGGCGATGAGGCTTCCGCACCGGCAGACACGGCCATGGACACGGCGCCGGAAGCCGCCACCGTCGCCGGCAACGTCATCGAAGGCACCGTGACCAGCGCCAACGGCCCTGAACCCGGTGTCTGGGTCATCGCTGAAACCCATGACCTCGGCACCCGCTTCGCCAAGATCGTGGTTACCGATGACAACGGACGCTACGTAATGCCCGAACTGCCATCGGCCAATTACGATGTCTGGGTGCGCGGCTATGGCCTGGTCGATTCGGCCAGGATCAGCGCCACACCCGGCAGCACACTGGATCTCGATGCCATCACCGCCCCTGATGCCGCCTCTGCCGCGGAATATTATCCGGCCGGATACTGGCTCTCCCTGCTGGAAATCCCCGGCGCCGACATGTTCCCGGGAACCGGGCCAACCGGCAACGGTATCAGCCCGAGCGTCCAGCACCAGGCGGACTATATTCGCCTGGTCACATCGGGCGGCTGCGTAGTTTGCCACCAGCTCGGCAACAAGGCCACCCGTACAATCCCCGCCATGTTCAACGGCTTCGATTCCAGTGCCGCAGCCTGGAACCGGCGCATACAGTCAGGCCAGGCCGGCGGCTTCATGACCCGTACCTGGACCGGCATGGGTATCGAGCATACCTCGCAGATGTTCGGCGACTGGACTGACCGCATCGCCGCCGGTGAACTGCCGCCGGTACCGGAACGCCCCCAGGGTGTCGAACGCAACGTGGTAATCACCGAATGGGACTGGGCCGACCCCACTGCCTACATGCACGACGTGGTGTCCACGGACCGGCGCAACCCGACCGTCAACGCCTACGGCAAACTGTATGGCGCGACAGAAGAGAGTGCGGATTACCTGCCCGTGCTGGACCCGGTCAATAATACTATCGACCAGATACCCCTCGACATGATGGACCCGAATGCGGGCCCGGTCTCAGGCCCTAACGTGCAGCCCTCCCCCAACTGGGGTGACGAAGCACCCTGGGATTCCGCCGCCAATGTGCACAATCCCATGCTCGACCAGGACGGCCGCGTGTGGATCACCGCCCGCGTGCGCGGTCGCGACAACCCCGCGTTCTGCCAGGAAAGCTCCGACCATCCGTCGGCACAGGCTTACCCGACCCAGTTCAATGGCCGCCAACTCGGCATGGTCGACCTCGACGGTGAATACCACCATATCGATACCTGTTTCGGCACCCATCACCTGATGTTTGCCGAGGATGCCGACAATACGCTGTGGACCAGCGGTGGTGGCCAGGTGATCGGGTGGCTCAACACGCGTGAATACCTGGAAACCGGCGACTACGAATCTGCCCAGGGCTGGACGCCGTTCATCCTGGACACCAACGGCAATGGCGTGCGCGATGACTTTGTCGGCGCCAATGAAGCACCCGATCCCGCCAAAGACACACAGATTTTCCCGGGCTTCGGTTTCTATTCCGTCAATCCGGCGCCGGACGGCTCCGTCTGGGGCACTATCCTCGGCTACCCGGGCGCCGTTGCCCGCCTCGTGCCCGGCGACAATCCCGCCGAGACCGCCATCACCGAGTACTATGAACTGCCTGTGGATGAAAACGGTGACGCCATCGAGGGCTTCTCGCCGCGAGGCGGTGATGTCGACCGTGACGGCGTCATGTGGGTGGCCCTGGCCAGCGGCCACATGGCCAGCTTCGATCGCCGCAAGTGCGAAGGGCCGTTGAACGGACCCGAAGCCACCGGCCAGCATTGTGCCGAAGGCTGGACCTTCTATACCGAGCCCCTGCCCCAGTTCAAGAACCTGGAGCGTCCGGGCTCATCCGAAGGCTCCTACTTCACCTGGGTCGACCAGCACAACACGCTCGGCCTTGGCGAAAATACACCGATCAACACCGGCAACCAGAGCGGCGCCCTGCTCGTCCTGGATGATGGCGAATGGGTGCGCATGCGCGTGCCCTACCCGCTGGGCTTCTACACCAAGTGGCTGGACGGTCGTATCGACGATCCGAATGCCGGCTGGAAAGGCCGCGGCGTGTGGGCCACCTTCTCAGGCCGCGCGCCCTTCCACATGGAAACCGGCAAGGGCACGACCAGCATCGTGTACCACTTCCAGGTCAGGCCCGACCCATTGGCCAGGTAAAACAGGCTATAAAAAACCCGCCGGAAGGCGGGTTTTTTATGGCAGGTATTTTCAAATTTACTTTCGTCTTTGATGGCAACAGCTGTTGCGCCACTCTGCCGCGATCAGCGGGGCGGAAGAAGAAGGAATTCTTCAGCTGCGATGGGAGCGGCAAGTGTGCCCAGGAAAGCCTCCAGCTGGCGGCGTTCAAACGGCAGCAGGCGCAGCGGATTCTCGGCCTCGTTATGGCCGATCATGGCGAAGGGCGCATCGTTGTAGTGCTCAATGGTTTCCGCGAGTGTCTTTACCTGGCCCCTGTGCATGTAGGGCGCGGTACTGTCGAGATTGCGCAACGAAGGCGTCTTCAGCGCACCGATCAGCTCTACGCCGTCGCGGGCATGGGTGAGCTCCAGGCATTGTCCCGGTTCGGCATCGCTGTTAACGCCAAGGCAATTGAAGGGATTGCGGCGCACTTCCCGAATGCCGTCAATGCGGCCGCGGTCGGGCAGATCACCGGGATAGGAAAGGATGCCGGTGTTGTGGAACTCGAAGTTGGTAAATTGCGGGCCGTTATGGCACTCCATGCAGCGCGCCTTGCCGACAAACAGGCGCAGGCCTTTCGCCTCGTCATTGCTGAACAGGTTATCCGGATCGGCGCCACTCTCCCCGATAACCGCCGCGGCATAATCATCGAATCGTGACGAACCCGGCAGCAGGAGCGCTTCATAGGCGGCGATGGTCTTGCCGACATTGGCGAATGTCCGGTTCACCAGGTCACGGTCAGCTTCCGTCATTCCCTGCCAGGCAGAATCCCATTCCGGCTTCAGGCCCGGACCGGCGTCAGCGGGAAAACGCGCCGTGTCGGAAAAATCCGGCAGTTCCCCGAACAGGCTTGCATAAGTAGCTGCATATTGTTCGTCCGAAGTGACCAGGCGGGCAATGCGCATGCGATTACTGCCTTGCTCCTGTGGATCTTCGAGCGGGGACAGCGCCTGGGACCAGAGGCTATCGCGACGGCCGTCCCAGTACAGCCAGGGACTGTAGGCGAGGCCGACGATGCTGGGCGTATTGCGGCGCGACTGGCCCAGTGCCCTGGCCTTGTCCATACCGTCGGTGAAACGCCTGTCAGGGCGATGGCAGAACGCGCAGGAAACCTGGTTGTTGGCGCTCAGGCGAGTATCGAAAAACAGGGCATGGCCCATCGCCGCCGCGCGGGGATCCTGCGACACGGCATTGGTAGGATCCGCGGGCACCGGCGGCAGACCGCCCAGCCACAGCGAGCGGATAAGGACCTTTTCGGCATCCGTCCAGGGTGACGGCGGCCGCAACACGAGATACAGCCAGGCAACTAGGCCTGCAAGCAGCACCAGGCCCCCGATGATCATCGCCCGATTAAAACGGCGCAGGCGTGGCTGAAGTTCTTGCAGCGTCATAACTCCAACGGGATCATAACCGTGTCTTTGGCACTGCCGTCATCGATGGTCAGCTCCAGCTCCCAGTAGCCCATCATGTGGAAGCGCAATCCCTGCAGCAGGTAAGTACCCTCACCGGAAGATTCGATCGTGGGCTGGGTGGCAAGACCGTGATTGTGTTGCGGCATGCCGCCCTTGATGGCGATGTTCGCGCCGGTTACCGGCTCACCGCCACTGTCGGCAACCATCAGCGTCCAGCTATGCATGCGATTGATGGCGATCGGATCCAGCTGGCTTTGGTAGCTCACCCTGAATCGGCCTTTTTCGGAAGTAAAGACGTCTCCGGCTGGTTGCGCCTGGCCCGTGACCACCAGCAACATTAAAAAAGCGGTAGTGGTGAATTGCTTGTACATGTTCGCTCTCTTTTAACTTTTAACTTTTAACTTTCAGCTTTCAGCGTTTCTTCTTCCGGTTCATCCACCAGTATCCTGCCTGGACCATCACCAGCAGGAGGACAAAAAGCGGCAGGTAGCCGTATCCGATATAGCCAACCTCAAAGGGGAACACGGCCGTATAGAGCTGGTTGGTTTCCGGATGCCGCGCCGTCACGATGCCGAGGTAGTTGCCGGATTCCTGGAACTCATGGTTGATGGTGTAGATGTCGGTCTGCCTGACCGGCGGTCGGTACAGGATGGTCGCCGATTCGATGTCCTCTCCACTCAGCGCCTCCACATCCTCGATTTTGGCGAATCTGCCGAGACCGGTGACATCGCGGATGATGCGGAAATCCACCGGCACCAGGCCAAGGTCCCCGTAGGTATATTCCATGACAAAAACGGTTTCGCCGGTATCCGGCAGATCCTCGCAGTAATCCTGGTGCTCCCTGGTGCGCGGCAGGTAGATCTTGAAGTGAGCTCTGTAAAAACCGATCTTGATGACGCAGAGGTCGCCCTCGGGCGTCACGCTACCGTGTCCCAGTGACTCCGACTGGACACCCATAAGGCTTAAAATTAATAGTAACCTGCAGAGATTCATGAAGGAGGAACAAGGAGCAAGGGGCAAGGTGAATCACAGCCGCTCATTGTACACGTCCCCGCTCCGACCTTGAAGGTTGGGGAGTCAGGCGGACATTGAGGCTACCTCCTTGCTCCTTGCTCCTTGCTCCCTTGTGCCTATTTCAAGGGCAGGTACACATCCGTGATCATGTCGTTCTCCCGGATATCCGGCCCCACGTTCACG
>JALRBG010000137.1 GCA_023257855.1 Pseudomonadales bacterium
GTTCAGTGCCAACTGGCGAAAAAGCACGGGGTGGTGCCCGTCACACGTGAATACTTATATAGTTAGTCGAACCAGGCACGCGCTTTACAACCCCCCCGGGGCATGGAATTCTTATCTCGCGGGCACAGACTGTTCCCCCTAGCGGAGTATGCCATCATGAAATGCCCCAAATGCAACGGTGAATTGGCCGAACAGACTTTCCTGACCCAGTCGGGGGAGATTGTCATCGACAAGTGCAAACGTTGTGCCGGAATCTGGTTCGACAAGGGTGAGGCAGAACTGTTGCGTGATGACTGGACTTCTGTCTCGGTCGATGATGGTGATCAATTCCTGGGCATGATCTACAACGAAATCCGCAATATAGATTGCCCGCGTTGTCAGCAGCCGATGAAATCCATCAACGATCCCAAGCAGACCCATATCCTTTACGAAATCTGCCCGGAGCACGGCTTCTTCATGGATTCCGGGGAGTTTTCCGACTTTCGCAAGCTGTCCGTCAAGGAAGCTTTCGACTACATCCTGGATATGTACCGCAAGGATCATCCTGACGACACGTTTTAAGCGGCGCCGCCTCGCCTGCCAGACTTCCATTTTCATCCCGGGTAGGGGATTATTGTCCCCCGGCATGCAAGTGCCGGCTGGATGGCAACATTCCAGGAATAGAATAAATCTTCAATAAAGACTGATAGTTACCAGACTCCCGGAGTAAGCACCATGACCAACTCGACCAATCCATTTCCCCTGCCCACGGAAATCGGCACTGTGCCCGGTGCGGAGAACTGGGCCGACATGTACGCCTATTTCACTCGCGTGCAACCCGAGGATGACGGTCGTTTCTGGTTCTACAATTCCATGCATTTTCCCGAGCCCATGTCGGCCTTCGACATGATCACCGCGGAAGCAGCCTACCATGCCATGGGTGCCTACGTTTCCCGTGTATTCACCTTCCCGACCGCCAAGGGTATCGACTACCGCTGCATCAACGGGCGCATCTACATCACCGCCAACACGGTGACCGACCCCGCCGAAATCGAGAGGCGCCTGGCCCTTTTCCAGGAACGTGCCGGGCATTACTACGAGAATTGGGACGACATATATGGCCAGTGGGAAAAGCGTATGGGCCAGCTCATCAAGGACATGACTGCCATAAAGATTCCCGCGCTCGATGACATCGAAGATGAGGCGGTCGTGAAAGAAGCCCGGGGGATTACCCAGAATCACTATGTCCGTGAGGCCTTCCACAGGGTTATGGATAACTACTCCATCATGTGGCAGCACCATTTCGAAATGCTCATGCTGGGTTACGGCGCTTACGTGGTGTTCTTCCAGTTCTGCAAGCAGGCCTTCCCGGAAATCACCGACCAGACTGTGGCGCGCATGGTGGCCGGCATCGATGTACTCATGTTCCGGCCCGACGACGAACTGAAAAAACTGGCGAAACTGGCCGTTGAGCTCGGTCTCGACGACATCTTTACCGACGACGGCAACCCGGACGTCATCCTGCCTGCCGTCAAGGCGAAAGGCGATGCCGGCAAGCAATGGCTGGATGCCCTCGCGGAATCCCGCGACCCCTGGTTCAACATCTCCACCGGCGACGGCTTCTATCACTGGGAGCGCAGCTGGAATGACGACCTGTCGGTACCCCTGTCAGCCCTGCCCCACTATATCGAACTGGTCAGGCAGGGAAATTCCCTGGAGCGCCCGACGGAGCAGCTGCGTATGGAGCGCGACCGCATCGTTAAGGAATATCGCGACCTGCTCGGCTCTGACGATGAAAGGACCGCGTTCGACCAGATGCTGGCCATCTGCCACCTGGTGTTCCCCTACGTGGAGGATCACAAGTTTTACTGCGAGCACTGGCTGACCACGGTGTTTTTCAACAAGATCCGCGACTTTGGCAAGCTGCTGAAGAGCCAGGGCGTCATCGAGGACGCCGATGACATCTTCCACATGCACCATACCGAGGTGAATCTGACCCTGGGTAATGTCATGAATGCCTGGGCAGCCGGCTCCGAACCGGTCAACAAGGACTACTGGCCGCCGATCATCGCCGAACGCCGGCGCATGATCGAGGTCCTGAAGACCTGGCCGGCACCACCCGCCATTGGTCCCATGCCGGACAACATCGAGGATCCCGCCCTGCAGATGCTTTGGGGTATCACCACGGAAACCCTGCACAGTTGGGCCGCACCAAGAGTGGAAAACGCCAACGAGCTGAAGGGGTATGCCGCCTCCCCGGGAGTGGTGGAAGGCGTTGCCAAGGTACTGCGTTCCATCAATGATTTCGGCGAGATCAAGGAAGGCGACATTCTCGTTGCGCCGATCACCCACCCAAGCTGGAGCCCGCTGTTCAGCAAGATCAGTGCGGCAGTATCCGATATCGGCGGCACCATGTCACATATGGCCATCGTTGCGCGCGAATACGGCATGCCGGCGGTAGTCGGCACCGGTGAAGCAACCAAGCGCATCCAGAACGGGCAGCGGCTGAGAGTCGATGGCGATCGGGGCGTGGTGACAATACTCGAATAAAATCCGAACAAGGGAAAAAAGGAACAAGGGCAACCATGCCCGCTGGAATCAAACAGATTATCCCCTTTTTCCATTATTCCCTTTTTCCTTTTTTCGAAAATCCAAAAAATAATTTAGCCTTAAAGTAGTAAATGAATTCCGATAAAAACATCCTATGGTTCAAAGACATCAGCCTTTCTGACCGCCTGCGTGTCGGCGGCAAGGGCGGCAGCCTCGGTGAACTCACACGTGCCCGCATCCCGGTGCCCGACGGCTTCGTGATCACCACCAATGCATTCCAGGCATTCCTGGATTTGCTCGATGCCGAACACGGTATTCGCGGCAGGATCGCCGCGCTCGATGCCACGGACATGCCGACCCTGAATGCCGTCACGTCCGGGATGCGTTCCCTGGTGGAGCAGTCTCCCCTGCCTGATAGCCTGGTCGCGGAAATCAGATCTGCCTGCTCGACACTGGGCCATGACATACCGGTTGCGGTGCGTTCGAGCGCCACCAGCGAGGACAGCGAAGAGGCCAGTTTCGCCGGGCTTCAGGACACCTACCTGTGGCAGAAAGGCGAAGCACAGGTGCTCGATTCCGTACGCAAATGCTGGGCGAGCCTGTACAACCCGGAATCAGTGGCCTACCGGCTGCGCCTGGGCCTGCCGGAGGCACAGCTCGCCATGGCAGTGGTGGTACAGACCATGGCCAACTCGCGCTGCTCCGGCGTCATGTTCACACGCAGCCCTACCACCGGCGACCGCTCTGTCATCACCATCGAGGGCAGTTGGGGACTTGGCTCCAGCATCGTCAGCGGTGAAGTCACTCCGGACAAGTTCGTGGTGAACAAGGTCACCGACGAAATCTGCGGCCGCGATATCGCCAGCAAGCATATTGCTCACCTGCCGGATGAGCACGGCGGCATAATAGAAATGCCGGTCGCCGCAGACCAGCAGGGTGTGACCTGCCTGTCGGACCAGGACATCCGTGAGCTGGCCGGCATCGCGCGCCGGGTGGAAAAACATTACGGCATCCCGCAGGACATCGAATGGGCCATCGACCAGGAAGGCAACATTCTCCTTCTGCAAAGCCGGCCCGAAACAGTCTGGGCGGCAAAGGACAAGACCCCCGTGGCAAAGCCCACCGAAAAAGCCTTCGGGCATATCTTCAACGTACTTGGGGGGCAGCGAAAATGAGTCTTTCCCACCAGGACGTACAGGACATCCTGAAAATTCTCGAGGACACACAGTACAACGAACTGACACTCGAAACCGACAATTTCACACTGACGCTGAAAAGGGGTAAAGGCGGGTGGACGCAAGAGACAGAAACAAGAGGCAAGAGACAAGAGACAAGGATTGCCTCGATCGAGTCCACGGAAAAAACCACTGAACCGGCGCCATCCGAAGCCGGGCTGGTCGATATTCGCGCACCGATGGTGGGTACATTTTATCGCTCACCCAAGCCCGGCGCCGATGCCTTCGTCGACACCGGGGATGATGTCAGCGGGAACAGCGTCATCGGCATCATCGAGGTGATGAAGCTCATGAATTCGATTCCGGCCGCAACAAGCGGCGAGATCGTCGAGATCCATGTGGTTGACGCGCAGTTTGTCGAAAAAGGCCAGCTGCTGATGCGGGCCAGGCCGCACTGAATCGATGACCATCCATCGTTTGCTGATCGCCAATCGCGGCGAAATCGCCGCCCGCATCATCCGCACCTGTGAGGCGCTGGGCATTGAAACCGTGCTGGCGGCCTCCGAAGCCGATCTCGACAGCATACCGGCACGCCTGGCGACAACCGTCATCTGTATTGGGCCGCCACCCTCCCCGCGCAGCTACCTTTCTCTGGATGCCGTCATCCAGGCAGCCAAAAAGACCCAGGCCGATGCCATTCATCCAGGCTATGGGTTCCTGTCCGAAAATGCCGCCATGGCCAGCGCCTGCGAGAAAAACCAGATCATCTTTATCGGGCCCACCATCGGTCAACTGCAGGCCATTGGTGACAAGCTCAAGGCCCGGGACAATGCCGTAGCGGCAAACCTGCCGGTGGTGCCGGGCGGCCCGGTAGAGTCCGTTGCCGAAGCGCAGGCCCAGGCCAAAGCCATTGGTTATCCCGTGCTGATCAAGGCGGTCAGCGGCGGCGGGGGCCGCGGCATGAAAATCGTGGAAAG
This sequence comes from Pseudomonadales bacterium, assembly GCA_023257855.1. Lineage (GTDB taxonomy): Bacteria > Pseudomonadota > Gammaproteobacteria > Pseudomonadales > Pseudohongiellaceae > Eutrophocola. The sequence goes on from JALRBG010000137.1 coordinate 4,682, forward strand.
CGATAACGCACTGGCCCAGGCCATGACGCTGGCGCAGGCTGAAGCCGAAAACGCTTTTGGCGACAGCCGCGTCTACCTGGAATGCTACGTGGCCTCCGGACGGCATGTGGAAGTCCAGGTGCTCGGTGACGGCAAAGATGTCATCCACCTCGGCACCCGCGATTGTTCCATCCAGCGGCGTTACCAGAAACTGGTGGAAGAAGCCCCTGCACCCGCGCTTTCTCCCGAGTTGAGAAATGCCATGGAAGCCGCTGCCGTGACTTTCGGCAAGCATCTCGCCTACCGTGGTGCGGGCACGGTCGAATTCCTCGTCGACGCTGCCCGCGGCAGTTTCTATTTCCTGGAAATGAATGCCCGCATCCAGGTTGAACACCCGGTGACCGAAGCCATTACCGGCATAGACCTGGTGGCACAGCAGATTCGTGTTGCCGAAGGCCGCCCCCTGGGGCTGGGCCAGGACGATATCCGTTTTTATGGCCATGCCATCGAATGCCGCCTCAATGCCGAGGATTGCGCCAACGACTTCCAGCCCAGCCCGGGCATGGTGACGCTGGCAGCCTTTCCCGCCGGGGAAGGCATTCGGATGGACAGCCATATCGAAACCGGCATCGCCATTCCGCCCTTCTACGATTCCCTGCTCGGTAAACTGATCGTGTGGGGCAAGGACAGGACCGAAGCAGTGGAACGCCTGCAACAAGCCTTGTCGCACTGCCGGATCAACGGGGTAGCCAGCAATATCGTATTACACAGGCACATCCTCGATGATCCTGAGTTTCAAACAGGTGGCGTGGACACCCGTTTTTTACCCGCAAGGCTGACGTCTGGCGACTGGAACCTGGAGGCCATCGATGCCTGAACTGAAACTCGTCGACGTCAGCATTCGTGACGGCAACCAGAGCCTGTGGAGCATGACGGGTCTGGGCACCAACCAGATCATGCAGGTCGCGCCGATCATGGAGCGCGTCGGCTTCCGCGCGATCGACTTCACGTCGAGTACGCACATGTCCATGGCAATCCGCTCACACAGCGACGATCCCTGGGAGCGTATCCGACTGATGAGCCGCGCCCTGCCCGGTGTGCCGCTGCAGTTCATCTCTACGGGTTTCCGCTTCATTTCCTGGGAAACCGCTGACCATGATTTCATGCGCTTGGCCTACCGCACGCTGATGAAAAACGGCATTGGCCGCTTCGTCCTGCTCGATCCCATGCACGACATGGACGCCCTCATGCAGGTGGCACGCATCGTGAAGGAGGAAGGCGACGCGGAAAACATGGCTGCGCTCACCTATACACTGAGCGACGTGCATGACGATGCCTTTTATGCCAACTGCGCCCGGCAGATAGCCGCCTCTGGCGATTTCGACCTGCTTTACATCAAGGATCCTTCCGGGCTGCTGACGCCGGAACGGGCGCGCACGCTCATTCCCGCGGTGAAAAAGGAGATCGGAAACCTGCCGCTGGAACTGCACTCTCACTGCACCATCGGGCTGTCCCAGTTCAATTACATGGTCGGTGCCGAACTCGGCATATCCGCACTGCACGTGGCGGTCGGCCCGCTGGCGCACGGCTCATCCCTGCCCTGCGCCTCCCAGACCATCGCCAACCTGAAGACGCACGGGTATGACGTGGATGTGGATGAAAAAGCCCTGAAGGAAATGGAGAACTTCTATTTCGCCCTCGCCCGCGCGGAAGGCCTGCAATCCGGAAAACCCCAGGCCTACGATGCGTCATACCTGCGCCACCAGATCGCCGGTGGTGTGTTGACCACCACACGCCGGCAGCTGGCCGAACTGAAACTGGAACACAAGTTCGAAGAAGTGATGGCGGAAGTGGAACGCGTGCGCACGGAACTGGGCTCCCCCATCATGGTCACGCCCTTTCCGCAGATAGTCACCACCCAGGCCATGTTTAACGTCATGGGTGATGAACGCTATGCCCAGATCCCGGACCAGGCCATTCGCTACGTGCTCGGCCGCTTCGGCCGGCCGACGGCCCCGGTGGATGCCAACGTGCTAGACCGCATCATGTCGCTGCCGCGAACGCAGGAGATAGAGAAGGAGCCGATCATGATGACGCTGAAGGAGCGGCGCGGCCGCTTCCCGAAGTCGATGAGCGACGAGGAATTCCTGCTGCGCGCCGTGATGCCGCCCGACCTGATCGACGGCATGCGGTCACGTGCACCTCACCAGCTGCATTACAGTCCTGAGGTGGCGTCGGTAATCAAGCTGCTGAAAGGCATGAAGGAAAAATCATCCCCGGCGTACTTTGAAGTCAGCCAGCCGGGATTCAGGCTGTCACTGTCAGGCAAAGCGTCCTGAGCAGACCCTAATCAATTTAAGGAGAATACCCATGCAAAGGACCCTGGCGACATTGCTGGTATCACTCACGTTATCGTGCCCAGGTTACACCCAGGACAATACAGGTGATGCGGCGGTCGCCGTATTCGAGCGCTTTCTCACGGCCATGACCAATGCCGACATCGACACTGTCACGAGCCTGTTCGCCGAAGACGCCCTGTTCTGGGGAACCGGTTCGCAGTCACTTGTCACCACGCCGGCTGGCGTGCTTGCCTACTTCACCCCCGTGGGCCGCAATGAGCCTGGCGCCACTCTCGCCCGCGCACGCAATGTTGAAACCCGCGTGCTGGCAGACAACCTGGTGATGATTTCCGGGATGTGGGAGGTAGTACCCAGGGGACAGGATGGCGGCACACCGCTGCGAGTGAGCATGCTGATGCAGAAGCGTGATGACCAGTGGCTGATCATCCAGTTCCATAACTCGCGGGTACCCGAGTAGGAAGATTCCTTACAACAGCCCGTTCTGGGCCAGTACGTCGCGGAAGCCTTCCGCCTGCGGTATCCGCGCATCCAGCGCCAGCGCCCGCTGCATGTGATGCAGGGCTTCCGGCATCTCGTTCAGGCTGACCAGGTAAACCGCATGGTTGGCCTCGACACCGGCCACCTCCTCATGATTCTGCACGAACAGGGAATAGAACCGATCTGTATTCCCGAAATCGTTTAGCAGGATCGAGTTGTAGTGCAGGGCGCTGAGCGTGTC
>JALRBG010000204.1 GCA_023257855.1 Pseudomonadales bacterium
TAGGTTGTACGTTGCGTAACTCGCAATACAACGGGTGACTACAACTATTGATCTAGAACAGACTACCCCACTATCTTTCGCGGGCAACGTCGGCGCATTCCAACTGCAGCTGGCTGGCACGCACCGGCCATGACCGGCGCGGCCGCACCGTTTCACCACGTACGTCACAACGCGGGCTCAACCTATCCGGGGGGATTCGATGTCCGAAGCAGTCCTGCATCCATTTTTTTCGCGCGAGCGCACCGTCGCCGCGGTTGGCTTCAACCGCTGGCTGGTTCCTCCTGCCGCACTGGCCATCCATCTGTGCATTGGCATGGCCTACGGTTTTTCCGTCTTCTGGCTGCCGCTCGGCCGCGCGCTGGGCATCACCAAGCCGCTCACATGCGGCGCCGATGTCTCGCTGGTCGCCGAGCTGTTCACCACCACCTGCGACTGGCGCGTCTCCAGCCTGGGCTGGATGTTCACGCTGTTCTTCGTGTTCCTGGGCGCATCCGCTGCCATGTGGGGCGGTTGGCTCGAACGCGTTGGCCCGCGCAAGGCTGGCGTCGTGTCGGCTGTGTGCTGGTGCGGCGGGCTCCTGATTTCCGCACTGGGCATCCAGATACACCAACTGTGGCTGCTGTGGGTGGGCTCGGGCGTGATCGGCGGCGTCGGCCTGGGGCTGGGCTACATATCGCCCGTGTCGACGCTCATCAAGTGGTTTCCGGACAAGCGTGGCATGGCCACGGGCATGGCCATCATGGGTTTCGGCGGCGGTGCCATGATCGGTGCACCGCTGAAGCGGTATTTCATCCAGAAGTTTTATGCAGCGCCCGAGTACCTGGGTACTGTCGACCAGGTAAATCTGATAACGGAAGCAGGCCGTCGGTTTGTCGAACGAGCCGGTGAGCAACTGGAAGTGGTCGTGGTTGGCGCCAACGAGGTGGCCGGCATGCTGGTGCCCGGGCCCGAAGGCGTGTATGTCGTCGCTACCGGTTCCGCCGGCGTGGCTCAGACCTTCATGGTGTTAGGTGTTCTGTATTTCATCGTCATGGTCATCGCGGCCTTTTCCTACCGCTTGCCTGCGGAAGGCTGGAAACCGGAAGGATGGACGCCACCCGCGGATGATGCGGGCAGCAAGAAAATGATCACTTCGCACAACGTGGATATCGAGGAAGCGATGCGCACGCCGCAGTTCTATGGCCTGTGGATCGTGCTCTGCATGAACGTGTCCGCCGGGATCGGTGTGCTCGGCGTGGCAAGCACCATGATGAGCGAAATCTTCGGCACCACCTTGCCCGGCATCGTCGACGGTGCGTTTGCCGCGTTGTACGTCAGCATGATCTCGGTGTTCAACATGGTGGGGCGCTTTATCTGGGCCAGCTCCTCGGATTACATAGGCCGCAAGAACACCTACTGGGTGTTCTTCGCGCTGGGCATCCTGCTCTATCTGTCCGTGCCGTTTTCCGCCAACCAGGTCAGCGCCAGTCCGGCGGTCGTCTGGCTGGTGCTGTTTTACGCCGCTACCATGATCATCTTCACCATGTACGGCGGCGGGTTTGCCACCATCCCGGCCTATCTTGCCGACGTGTTCGGCACCAAATATGTCGGCGGCATTCACGGCCGCCTGCTCACCGCATGGAGTACCGCCGGGGTCGTCGGGCCGCTGGCCATTACTTCCCTGCGGGAATCCGCGGTGGTGCGGGCCATCGAGGACCTGGTCAGCCGCATCGATCCGGCTGCCTTCCAGGCCAGGTTTGGTGCCGGCATCGACCAGCTCGATGCATTGATGGCCGCACAGACCGTCACCATTGCCAGCCTGATGGAAATCGCTCCCCCCGGCACCGTGGATCCCACTTCCGGTCTTTACAACAACACCATGTACCTGATGGCCGTCCTGCTGCTGGTCGGACTGGTCGCCAATGCCATGATGAAACCGGTGGCGGCGCGCCACTACCTGAAGGATTGAGGGGTTGTCCTTGATTCCGCGCCGGATGTGGTTTACTTTCGTGGGCCGTTTTGCATACGGCAACTCATAACAAATCACGCAGTTCACTAGCAGTACAAGGGGTAACACATGAAACAGTTGATCAGAAAAACCGGCCTGGCGGCCTGCCTGCTTCTCGGCTTCAATACGGCCAGCGCCGACATGGCGCCGGATTTCATGGACAGGATGATGTCTGATGCGCGCCCGGAAGCTGACCGGGCCAGGGACGGCTCACGCCGGCCTTACCAGGTCATGAACACACTCGGTGTCGATGCCGGCATGACCGTCATGGACATCGGTTCCGGCGGCGGCTGGTATGCCTGGGTGATGTCTGCGGCAGTCGGGCCCGAAGGCCACGTGGTGGCCCAGTTCGGCCCGCGTGCCCTGCAGCGCAACAACGGCCAGGCGCAGCGTGATCTGGCTGACAGCCTGGGTAATGCCGAGGCCTTCTTCGGTGAAGTCGGCGAATATCCGGCCAATTCCATCGATCGCGCCATCACCGCCCTGAACATTCATCATTACAATGCCGAGCGCGCCGCGCCTTATTTCCGGGATATCGCCAACGTCCTGAAACCGGGCGGCATGGTTGCCGTGATTGATCATATCGGCATGGAAGGCATGGAAAACGGTATGATGCATCGCATGCTCAAGTCTGACGCCGTCGCCTGGATCAGGGACGCCGGCCTGGAAATCGTGACGGATTCCGAACTGCTGCGCACCAATGCTGATGATCACCAGCGTTCCATCTCGGATCCCATTTACGGCCGTGATGTAGATCGCTTCTTTATCGTTGCGCGCAAACCAAACTAAGTTCGAAAGCAGTAAAATAAAAGCCGGGCATCAGCCCGGCTTTTTGTTAGAGGTTCATTATGGAATGGAAAATATTTCTGACGGTGCTCGGCACGGTGTTTCTCGCCGAGCTGGGTGACAAGACCCAGCTCGCCACCATGCTTTTTGCCGCCGACCGCGAGGTCAGCAAACTCACCGTTTTTCTCGCCGCTTCCGCGGCACTGGTACTTGCTTCTGCCATCGGTGTGCTGGCGGGCAGTGTGCTGTCGGAATACATCAATCAAAAGGTGCTGCACTACATCGCTGGCGCCGGTTTCGTGGCGATCGGGGCCTGGACGCTGGTTACTGCATAACAGTCGTTACTGGTTAGCTGCTTCCAGCGCTTCCTGCCACTTGTCCACCGCGCAATCGTATTCCAGGAAAATATCGTCGCTCATGCGCTGGTAGTATACGGTGACAGTGAGCGGGGCCCGGTACAGGCTGGGATCGGTTACCGTGAGTTCGAACACCAGCGTGTCGTTGTTGATCGGCGGCGCGATGGTGGCAACAAACCCGCTCGCTTCGACACCGGCCTCCTCGCGCGTGGTCAGGTAGACCCGCTCGGTAATGCTCATGTTTTCAGTGCGCGGCCAGCGGCCTTCCAGCGTTTCCTTCAACAGGCCTGTCTGGATCATAAGGGTCTGCCTGCCTTCCGAGGCTTCCCATTCCCAGTGGCCGATGGAATAACCCATGCGTGTCGGCGGGTAGTCCTCCGGGAAGTCGCGGCCGTCCAGGAACACGCGGCGCACCTGCATTTCCAGTTCAGCCAGCATGGTGAGCTGGTTGTCTCTCTGGATAACCTCGATGGGATAGGCCACCAGGGAGGTCATGGTGGACGGCATGCCGGGCGGCACGCACCAGGCACCGGGTTCGACCCAGTTCGGGTACTGTGACAGGTAGGCTTCCTGCAGGGCCTGGCCTTCCGGCGTCAGCGCTTGTGAATCCGTGCGTACGAAGGCGGGTTCACTGGCGTAAGCAACCCAGACGCCGCTGAAATCGGGTACGCCCTGCGCAGCGAGCGCGGGTATGGTGAACACTGAAATGACGAGTGTAAAAATGGCTGATCGGCCTGCCTTGGTCATCACTGACTCCCCCTTGTTGGTCGAATGCCGCAATATGCGAGCAGACCTATTTATTGTCAACTTTATTGGGTTGGCGTCGTCCAAGTATGATAAATTTGCCAGGTTGCCAGGGCCGCGCCTAGCATGAATTCGGTTGCCCGGGCCTGCAATAACCGTGGGGAAGATTCAATGGTCACTAAATATTATCCTGTCCTGAAAACGTTCTGTGCCGGTGCACTGTCCCTTTGCCTGGGCGCTTTTTCATCCACACTGCTGGCGCATCATTCCGCGGCACAATTCGATTTCAGCCAGATGGTGCCGGTGACCGGTAAGGTCGTGCATGTCGATGTAGCCAATCCGCACATCGATCTCATTCTCGAAATTGCCAGTGACGACGGTTCGACCAGGGAAGTGCAGTTCGAGGGCCACAGCCGCAACAATGTTTACCGCCGCGGCTGGCGTCCGGGTGCCTTCGCGGTGGGTGATGAAATCACCATCTTCATCGCGCCCATGCGCAACGGCGAGGATGGCGGTTATATCCAGGAATTTGCCCTCAAAGATGGCCGTAAATTCTAGAGTTTCTTGGGGATGGCGATGATCAGAAAACTGTTTCTTGTTGGCGGCATGCTGCTCGGCACTACGCTGGCCTTTGCACAGCCTGACTTCAATGGGCTCTGGTTCCCCGCCGGGTTTGACCGGGATGCCCCGCGCCTCGAGCCGGGCCACCGGGACATGCCCTGGAACGAGCAGGCACAGAAACTGGCCGATGCCTATGTCGCCGCTTTCGATATCACCGATGAGCCCGGCGGTTTCTGCGTGAAACCCGGCTTGCCGCGCAGCATCTGGGGCGCACCTTTCCCAGTGGAAATCGTCCAGACAGACGGCTTCATCAACATGCTCTGGGAAGGCTACTTCCAGTACCGGAAGATCTACCTGGAAGGCCACCCGCGACCCGAGCCAATCCTGCACACAGGTATGGGTTATTCGGTCGGCCATTTCGAGGGTGACACGCTGGTTATCGAGACATCCTATCTGCGCGAATATCCCTACATGCGCCGGGCGGCCAATACCGATGATGCCACCGTAGTTGAACGCTGGAATATCGTGACCGCCGCCAACAGCGAAGGCGTGGAACAGAAATACCTGACCAACGAGATGTACCTGACCGATGAAAAGCTCTACACGGAACCGGTCAGGATCGTCGGTACCCTCCGCTATTCACCTGACACGCCCATCCTCGAGTACTCCTGCAGCGAGCAGATCTACGATGAACACCTGCAGGAAAAAGGCATCCAGCCACCGGATTTCAGCACCCTCGAATAACCGCCGGACCAAGGCTCCACCGGCCCTGCAGGCCGGCGGGAAATTGCGAAATTTTTACAATAGAACAGGCGGTCGGTAGTGCTTGAAAATACCCGCCCGTGTCTTTATGCTTTCTTTCCTTTTCGTTAAAAATTAACAGGTTAGACAGACGCAGACCGCTTCACTTTTCTGTTAAAAAATTCCGCGGAAAGTTTAATCCAGGGTACAGGTCAGTAAGGGTTGCGCAGGCATCACCCAGAGTATGCAGCCCCTGGAAATTACAGACAGAAGTGACAGTATGAATTTCGATAAACACACTCCGACGAAGACCCTGAACAGACGTACGCTGCTTGCCGGTGCCACCCTCGGCGGCCTCGGCCTGGCGCTGCCCGGGATTCTGTCGGCACAGGCCAGCCTGGCAATCACCCCCGTTCGCAACAATATCCACCTGGTGACCGGTGCCGGATGCAATGTCATCGTGGCCGTGGGTCCCGACAGTGTCATCCTGGTTGACGGTGGCCTGCCTGAATACAGCGATGCGCTCCTGGCGGCCATCGATAATCTTGCCCCAGGCAAACCGGTGCAGGCGCTGTTCAACAGCAACTGGCGCCCGGAACATTGCGGGCTCAATTACAGCCTCGGCCCGCAGGGCGCCACCATCATCGCCCATGAAAATACCCGGCTGTGGCAGAACAACGATTTTTACGTGAACTGGGAAGACCGCCACTACACGCCCATGCCGGCTGCGGCGCAGGCCAATGCCACCTTCTACAAGACCGGCTCCCTGGCGCTGGGCAGTGAAACCGTCGACTATGGACTGATCAGCCAGTTCCACACCGACGGCGATCTCTATGTCTTCTTCCCTGACTCAAACGTACTGATTACCGGCGATATGATGACAGTGGGCGCTTACCCACTTCTGGATTACATCACCGGCGGCTGGATCAATGGCGCCCAGCGATGCACGGCCGGCCTGCTGGAGATGGCCGACGCGGACACGCTGATCGTGCCGGCCACAGGTGCCGTACAGGGGCGCGGCACCCTGGAAGTACAGCAGCAGATGCTTGATACCGCCTACGATGCGGTGGCCAATGCCTACCGGACGGGGCGAAGCCTCGACCAGTTCATGGCGAGCGCGCCCATGGCCGACTATGATGGAATATATGGCGATTCGGCCCTGTTCGTGGAGCTGTTATACCGCGGCACCTGGTACCACGTTCCCGGCCGGGCAATCCAGGGCATCATTTAACGATCTGAAATATTTCATTTAAATCAATCAGTTGCAAAGAAATCGAATGACCGCCCGATGCAGGCAACCGCAAGGGCTGGTAAAACTGGTACGGGCCGGCAGTGAACCGGAAAACATTAAAGGCAGTAAGTACAGGTAATGAAACACGTCATGCATAACAGGCACTTTTTCTTCACGGCTTTCTCCAGGGCATTATCCACGACATTCTCCACGACGTTGGCGCTTGCCGTCGTCACCCTGTCCGCAGGCAACGCGTTTGGCGCAGAAGAAGGTGATTACCAGGCTGCGCTGGCTGACCTGCGCGACAACTGGGATACCCTGGAAACCTACTGCACCGGTTGCCACAATTTCGAGGACTATGCCGGCGGCGTCGACTTCACTTTCTTCAGTGCGGACGACGTGGCGGACCAGGCCGAAACCTTTGAAATGGCCCTGCGCAAGATACGCAACAGCGTGATGCCACCGCCCAGCCAGGACCAGCCGAGTGAGCGTGAACGCTGGAACCTCATTGGCAGCATCGAGAAGGTGCTCGATTCCCATGCCGCCATGGCGCCGGATCCCGGTCGTGTGGGTCTGCACCGTCTCAACCGCACTGAATACGTGAACGCCATCTACGACATCACCGGCGTGCGTCTGGACACCGAACTCAGCCTGCCGAAGGATGACAACAGTGACGGTTTCGACAATATCGCGAGCGTGCTGAAAGTGTCCCCGTCCTTCCTCGACCAGTACATTGGCGCTGCCCGTGTGGTCAGCGAAATGGCCGTGGGCAGTCCTAACCCGCGCAACGAGGAAGTGGTCTATCCCATGGATTCCTCACACCAGGGCGCCCATGTGCATGGATTGCCGATGGGTACACGCGGCGGCGTGGTGGTGGAGCACACTTTCCCGGTCGATGGCGAATACGCGATCAGCATTCTCGGCATGGCCGGCGCCGGTTACACGCTGGGCATGGAGTACAACCACGACGTCATCATTACGGTCGACGGGGAGCGCATCTTCCGGCATGACATCGGCGGCGGTGAGGACCTGCGCATGCTCGACCAGGTGCAGGCCCCCGCGGTGGCCGAAATCAACGGCCGCTTCAGCGACATTCGCGTGCCGCTGACGTCCGGCCCGCACAAGATCGGCGTGGCCTTTGTCGCCCGCAGTTTTGCCGAGTCCGACGAATTCCTTTACGACATCAGCGGCAACCGCGGCATGGGCCGCATCGCCCGCGCCCGCGGCCTGCAGATCAAGGGTCCGCTGAACTCCACCGGTGTGATCGACACGCCGAGCCGGCGCAAGGTGATGGTTTGCGAACCTGCCCAGGCCAGCGAGGAAATCGATTGCGCGCGGCAGATCTTCGCCAACCTGGCCAAGCAGGCGTTTCGCCGCCCCGTCACCGATGCCGATCTCGCCGCGCCGCTGCGCTTCTTCGCTGCCGGCCGGGAGCAGGGCACTTTCGACGACGGCATCAAGAACGGCATGATGGCCATCTTTACCAGCCCGAAATTCCTCTACCGTGCGGAGATTGCGCCGGCCGATGCACAGCCCGGAGACATCGTGCCCGTCAGTGACCTGGAACTGGCCTCGCGTCTTGCCTTCTTCCTGTGGAGTTCCGCGCCAGACGCCGAACTGATCGACCTTGCGGCGCGCGGGGAACTCGGCAAGAACGGTGTCCTGCTGGCACAGGTGGATCGCATGCTGGCCGATGCCCGCTCCGAAGCCATGGTGGAAAATTTTGTCTTCCAGTGGCTGCGCCTGCGCGACCTGGAAAACGTGGATCCCGACCCGGAGATCTACCCGGCCTACAACCGCGCCCTGCTCGAAGCTTTCCGTGAAGAAATCCGCCTGTTTGCCGGCAGCATCTTCCGTGCGGACAGCAGCATCGTCGATCTCATCACCGCCGACTACACCTATCTCAACGAAGACCTGGCGATGCACTACGGCATCACCGATGTGAAGGGCGACCATTTCCGCCGCGTGGCGCTAGCCGACGAAGAGCGATTCGGGCTGCTGGGCACGGGCGGCGTCCTGATGGTGACCTCCTATGCCAACCGCACCACGCCGGTTATTCGCGGCGCCTACATCATGGAGAATTTCCAGGGTGTACCGCCGGCAACGCCACCGCCGAATGTGGAAGCTTTTCCGGAAACACCGGAAGGTGCTGCCGTGGCCCTGACCGTGCGGGAGCGCCTGGAGGTACACCGTGACAACCCGGCCTGCAGCGGCTGCCATGATGTCATGGACCCGCTGGGGCTGGCACTCGAGAATTACAATGCCATCGGCCAGTGGCGCGACCGTGACAGCGACGCGGGAAATATTCCTATTGACGCTTCCGGGCAGCTGGCGGATGGTACACCGTTAAGCGGCGTCAACGATTTGCGCAATGCGCTTGTTGCCCGACCCGACCAGTTTGTTCAGACCTTCACAGAAAAGCTCATGACTTATTCCCTTGGGCGTTCCGTGGAGTATCATGATATGCCGGCCGTTCGCAGTATCGTGAAAGAAGCGGCGGAAAAAAATTACAGTTTTTCCGCGATCGTGATGGGAATCATCAACAGCGACCAGTTCAGGAAAATCACTGTACCTGGTGAGAATCTGGAAGTTGGCAGTTTATAGGAACCGGATGCCGCAAATGGCTGTGGCCAAGAGGAGATAATCGATGTTCATTACCAAGAAGCACCTGGCGAGAAGGACTTTTTTGAAAAGTGCTGTAGCAAGCGTGTCATTGCCCTTGCTGGACGCGATGATTCCCGCGAGCACGGCCCTGGCACAGACGGCGGCCAATATGGGCCCCCGCATGGGATTTTTCTATTTCCCCCACGGCGCCGTCATGAACAACTGGACGCCGGATACAACTGGCACAGAGTTCGAGCTGAAATCCATCCTCGCTCCGCTGGCCAAGCACAAGGATTACCTGACCATTGTTTCCAATCTCGAAAACAAGCGCGCTTATGGTCCGGTGCATGCCATCACACCCGGCACCTGGCTGCATGGTGAAGCGCCCAGGGTCAGCCATGAACCCTTCGGCGGCACCACCATCGACCAGATTGCCGCCCAGCATATAGGACAGGATACGCCGCTGCCGTCCATCGAAGTGGCGACTGAAACCAGCGGTGCCGCAGGCGCCTGTGACCGTGCCTATGGCTGCAGCTATGCCGGCACAATTTCCTTCCGCACGCCGACCACTCCGCTGCCCATGGAAAACAACCCGCGCAAACTGTTCCAGACCCTGTTCGGCGTTGGCGACAATGCGGAAGAACGGGAACGCCTTGCTGTGCAGACCAGCAGCATCCTTGACCTGATGATGGAGGAATCCAACCAGCTTGCCAAACAGCTTGGTGCCGCCGACCGCGCCATCCTGGGCGACTACCTGGAAACCGTTCGCGAAATCGAACGCCGTGTCCAGAAGACGGCCGAACATGACTTGTCCCATATCGAACTGCCGGACGCGCCGCAAGGCATTCCCGGTTCCTTCGACGATCATATCAACCTGCAGATGGACCTGATCCTGCTGGCCTGGCAGGGCAACATCACGCGTATCGCCAGCATGATGATGGCGGCAGAAGTGAGCAACCAGACCTATAACCATGTCGGCGTATCCGATGCCTTCCACCCGCTGTCCCATCACCAGAACGACGCCAACAAGATTGGCCGACTGCTGAAGATCCAGGAATACCACAGCCAGGTGTTCGCCCGCTTCGTGGACAAGCTGGCAACGATGCCGGACGGTGACAAGGGCTCCATGCTCAATAACGCCCTCATCATGTACGGCAGCAACATGAGCAACAGTAATGCGCATGATCACTATCCGCTGCCTTCCGTACTTATCGGCAAGGCCGGTGGTACCGTGCGCGGTGGCCAGCACATCATGGCGGAAGAGCGGACACCGGTCTCCAACCTGCTGCTGACGGTGCTTGACCGTATCGGCGTCAACCTGGAAAGCATGGGTGACAGCACCGGAAGGTTCGAAAACGTTTAAAACGAGAGGAAAGAGGAAAGAGGAAAGAGGAAAGGGTTGAGATTGCAACTCCATGTCCTTGATCTGAAACTCCCGACTGTTATGAGTAGAAATTCAGCACACATATTTTCCAGGTTAGTACTCCTTTCCTCTTTTCTCTTTCCTCTTTCCTCTGCATTCGCGCAGACCGAAGCGGACATTCTCGATCTCGCTGTTGAAGGAAATACATCAGCAGTCAGTGAACTGATCGCCGATGCGCGAAACGTTAACCTGAAACAGACTGATGGAACGTCGCTGCTGCACTGGGCGGTCTATTACGATGATGCCGCGCTGGTTGAGCAGTTGCTCGAGCGCGGCGCCGAGATTGCCACCCGTAACGATTATGATGCGACACCGATGTCCCAGGCAGCCATTATCGGCAACACTGACGTCCTGGCACTGCTGCTGGCAGCCGGCGCCGACCCCAATGAAAAGGGTGCCGATGACCAGACCCCGATCATGATCGTGGCACGCACATCCAATACACCGGCCGCCAAGTTGCTGATTGAGGCCGGTGCCGATGTCAATGCAGTGGAAAAATGGCGCGGGCAGACTGCCCTCATGTGGGCGGCGGCGCAAAAACAGGCTGGCATGGTGAAACTGCTGCTGGATGCCGGTGCCGACCCCGATGCGCAGTCCCTGCCGAACAACTGGGAACGCCAGGTCACTGCCGAGCCGCGCATGAAAGTGCTGCCTGCCGGCGGCCTCACGCCTCTGCTGTATGCGGCCCGCGAGGGATGTACCGAATGTGTGCGCCTGTTGATCGATGCCGGCGCGGACCTCAACAAGACCGATCCGGAAGCGGTCACGCCGCTGCTCATGGCCAACCTGAATGCACGCTGGGATTCCGCGAAGCTGCTGATCGAGGCAGGCGCCTGGCTCGACAAGTGGGATTTCTATGGCCGCAACCCGCTTTACGCTGCGGTGGATTACAGTACGCTGCCCCACGGCGGCCGGCCTGATCATCTCTCCGAAGACCTGACCAAGCCCGTCGAGATCATCGCCATGATTCTCGAGAAGGGCGGCAATCCCAACCTGCAGCTGAAGCTGTTCCCCCCGTACCGAGCACTGGGGGCTGACCGGGGCGCCGATGGCCTGCTGCGCACAGGAGTTACTGCGCTGTTCCGGGCCGCTCGTGGCGGCGACGTTGCCGCCATGGAATTGCTGCTGCAGCATGGCGCGCTCGTGGACCTGCCCCAGGAAAACGATGTGACTCCCCTGATCGTTGCGGCCGGTTACCGGCAAAGCGCCATTGATACGCGCGGTCGTTTCCGCGGCGAGAAAGAAGCGCTGCCCGCGGCACGCCTGCTGCTGGAATATGGTGCCGATGTTAATGCCCGCGCCGATGACGGCCAGACCGCACTGTTTGGCGCGGCCACCAATGGCTGGAATGACATGGTGGCCCTGCTGGTGGAGTATGGTGCGGATGTGCATGCCACCGATAACCGCGGCAATACTGTCATCGATGCCGCTATGGGTAGGGCCGGCCGTTTCGGCCGCGGCGCCGGTGGGGATCAGCATCTCGAAACTGCGGCGCTCCTGGAACAATACCTTTCCCAGGAATAACACACAGGGCTGCTGCCGGCAGCCTTGTGTGTTGACCGATTATTTATAACCGGCAATCTGTCTTTCCTCTTTCCTCTTTCCTCTTTCCTCTTTCCTCTTTCCTCTTTCCTCTTTCCTCTACTTCGGTGTCAGCTTCCACACCGTCATCCTGGACGCCCCTGACGTATAGATCGTCCCGTCCGTGTCGACTCCCAGTCCGTGGGCACGCGGCGCATACGCGGTATCGATCAACTCGCCGTCCATGTTCAGAATGTTTACCTCGCCTTCGTTCACGTCACTGACATAGATCCTGTCATTGACGATCTCGATGCCGCCGCGCGACACGTAAGGCCACGCTTCGATGAACCTGCCGTCCCTGTCGAACACGTTCATGCGGAAGTTCTCGCTGTCGTTGGTGATGATGCGGCCATCGTCCGCCACCGCCACGCCATGCACGGCCTGGAACTCGCCGTCGCGCGGGCCGCCCTTGCCGCCGATGATGCGTTTGAAGGTGCCGTCGGGCGCGAAATGCACGATGCGGGAATTGACGTAGCCGTCGGAGACATAGATGCCGCCATCTGCATGAATAAACACGTGGTTGGGCTGGTTGAAGTGATCGGTGGTGTCGTTGTCGCCGGGTTCATCGGGCGTGCCCAGGGTCATGAGCAGGTTGCCGTCGCCATCGTACTTGCGGATGACGTGGCGCGCCGAGTCGCTGATCCAGGCGTTGCCCTGAGCATCGATGGTGATGCTGTGGGCGCTGCCGATTTCCTCCGCGCCGCTCCAGGACTTCACGAAGTCGCCGCCGGTGGTGTAGATACGTACGTAGGGTTTGGCGCGGGTGAGCACATAGACCTGGCCCTTGCCGTCGGTGGTGACCCACGAGGTGTTGCCGTTCCAGTTGCCGTCGTTATGGGCCCAGTTGGCATCACGCACGAAGTTTTGCTCGGGATCCTGGTTGGGCGCGCCTTCGGGCTGGGCGGTGGCGGCAACACTCAGCAAAAGGGTGAAACAGAGCAGCAGTCGGGTCATGTTGGATTCCTCTGGCGGGAAGTTGATGGCCGGAGTATAGGCGGCGGGGTCCGGCCTGTACACCGGACAGCGGGCTTCATATACTGCCCCTCCTGCTGGCCATAATAATAAGAGGGGCTCTCCCATGCTGCGACCGTTCACCTGGCTGACGCCTGCCATGCTGCTGCTGGCCGCCTGCTCCGGGCAGGAAGAGGCCGCCATGGAACCTGCAGCGGCCGTGCAGCCAGCGCCGCCGAATATCCTGCTGGTCATTTCCGACGACGTCGGCCTCGACGTCACCACCGGCATGACGCCGGGCATGATCGACGGCCTGGTCGAGCAGTACGGTCCCAACGGTCGCAACCACCCGAACTACTCGGCCATCGCCGGCAGTCCCGCCTCGACCCCGGTGCTCGATACCTTCGCACAGCAGGGCATGGTATTCACCAACGTGTGGGCGCACCCGTTCTGCTCACCGACCCGCGCTTCCATCCTCACCGGCCTGTATTCGGCCACCCATGTATTTACGTACGCCGATGCCCTGTCGCAGAACCACACCTCCTTCGTGAACATGCTGAAGGAGCAGGGCGGCTATTCCACCGCCGTGTTCGGCAAGTGGCACATGGCCGGCCTGCCCGGCCAGGACCTGAGCTACCCGGGCATGAAGCCGAGGGAAGCCGGCTTCGATTTGTTCAAGGGCAACATGCATGCCGCGCTGAACACTTTCTGGGAATACGATTACGAGATCCAGGACGCCAGCACGCCCGCTGACCAGTGGCGCACGGAAACGGCGCCGACAAAATCCCTGCCCGGCATCGCGCCCACCACCTTCGCGCCCGTGGTGAAGATCGCCGACGCCATCGAGTGGATTGAAGCCAATGA
>JALRBG010000104.1 GCA_023257855.1 Pseudomonadales bacterium
TTGCCATGGCCGGAACCGCTGGCCACCTCGACCTCACGCCACTCCTTGCGATTCATGGTGGTCGCCCAGGGTTCGTCAGGATTCTGCTTGAAGGCAAGATGACGCAATGAGGTGTCGTCCTCCTTGTCCTTCGCCGCAAACAGTTTTGCGTTCATGTTGGGCATCACTTCCGCCACATGGCTTTGCTCTTCGGCGCTCATGCCACCGATGTAGTACTCCGCATGCAGCGGCGTGGTGACTTCCTGGCGCAGGAAGGGCCCTACCGTCATCCCGGTCACCCTGCGCATCACTTCACCCAGCAGGAAACCCTGGTGGTGGACATGGTAAGCCGCTTTTGTGCCGATCTCCCACAGGGGCTCCTGTTCCTCGAGGGCATGGACGATCGCCTCGCTGTCGAACATGGCGCCTTTCCACAGCGGGTTGGTGGTCAGCACGGGTACCGCGGCGGTATGGTCGAGGAAATGCCGGATCAGCGTCTTCTCCTTGCCGTTCTGCCCATATTCCGGCCAGTACTTGATGACAGGATCGTCCGGCGCCACCAGGCCGCGGTCCATGAGCATGTTGAAACAGATGCCGGTGATGCCCTTGGCCACCGACATCATGCACACGGTGCTGGCCGCATCCCAGGGGTCATCCATGGCACCATTGCGCCAGCCGCCCCAGATGTCCACGACGGTTCTGCCTTCATGAATTATGGAGCAGGCCGCACCGATCTCATCCTCGGTATTGAAGTTTTCGATGAAGGCATCGACTACGGGCTGGTACTCGGCCTCGTAATGGCCGCCCAATGGATATTCATGGCCGCGCGCCGTGATGATCTGCTGAAGTTCCAAGTTGACTCCTGACTCTCAAATTGCGAGTGTTTTTGCTATAGTCGTCCTTCGCCCGCTACCGGCAACAGGCCAGGGGCAATGATAACAAAACAGCTTGTAATGTATCGCCCGGAAAGTCTTGCGATAGAAGGTTTTCCATAAAAGGTTTGCCATGACAGAAGCCGCCCAGAATTTCATACGCTCGTTTGACTACATCGTGGTCGGCGCCGGCACCGCCGGTTGCGTCATCGCCGCACGGTTGAGTGAAGACCCCTCCTGCGAGGTCTGCCTTATCGAAGCCGGCGGCTCCGAACGCCACCCCTACGTGAGCATCCCCGCCGCGGTAGGCTGCGCGATCATGAACCCGAAAATGGGCTGGGGCCTGAAAACCACGCCGCAGGAAGCGCTGGGAGGCCGCCAGGTACCCCTGCCCCGCGGCCGTATCATTGGTGGCTCGGGCTCGATCAACGGCATGGCTTACTACCGCGGTGACGGCAGGGATTACGACGACTGGGCCGCCGAAGGCAACCCGGGCTGGGACTACGCTCGCCTGCTGCCCTACTTTCTGCGCTCGGAACACAACCCGGAAAAAGCCGACTCACCCTACCATGCTACCGGCGGACCCATGGGCGTCAGCTTCATCAGGAAACCGAACCGGTTGTGTGAAGCCTTCAATGACGCCATGGAAGATTTCGGCTACCCCTATTGCGACGATTTCAACGCCGCTCACCCCAACGGCTACGGTTACCGCCAGGGCACCATCTGGAAAGGCAAGCGCGTTTCCACGGCAAGCGCCTACCTGCGCCCGGCCATGAAGCGCAAAAACCTGACCGTGATGAAGGATACCCCGACACGACGGGTATTGTTCGAGGGCAAAAAGGCGACCGGGGTGGAAGTCCAGGCTGCCGATGGCATACAAAGCTACGGCGCCGGCAAGGAAGTCATCGTCTGCGGCGGCGCCTACCATTCCCCGCACATCCTGCTGAATTCCGGGGTCGGTGACAGCAGTGAACTGGAGGCGGCCGGTGTCGGCGTCGTGCACCACCTGCCCGGTGTCGGCAGGAACCTGCACGATCACCCGTCCACCTATACCGCGCTGGACATGAGCAACAGCACCTCGTACGGCATTTCCTGGAAAGCGGCACCGCGTGATTTGCTGCAGTTTTTCCAGTATGCGCTGCTGCGCGGCGGCCCCATGGCGAGCAACCTGTTTGAAACCAATGCCTATATCAAGACCATGCCCTACAGCGACCGCCCCGACATGCAGCTGGTGTTCCAGCCGGCCCGGCGCAATATCAAGCCCTTCCCGATTCCCATCAACCATGGTTACGCCGTGGCCACCGTTTGCCTGTATCCACTCAGTCGCGGCGCAGTCACACTGGCGAGCAACGATCCTTTGGCCGCGCCGCTGATCGACCTGGCGCTGGGTAAAGAAAAGGAAGACATCCAGACCCTGGTGCGCGGCCTGAAACTGGCGCGCAAAGTGGCGCACCATGAGAGCTTCGGCAAGTATGCCGCCAGCGAGCGCGTACCGGGTGTGGATATCCAGTCAGACGAGGAACTGGAAGCCTACGTGCGTGAAACCCTCATCACAGTTCATCATCCCGGCTCCACCTGCCGCATGGGCAACAGTGATACGGACGTGGTCAACCATGAGCTGAAGGTTCATGGCCTGGACGGCATCCGCGTGGCGGATGCGTCCATTTACCCGCGGGTACCGGGCGCCAACACCAACGCCAGCGTAGTCGCAATCGCGGAAAAAGCGGCGGACATGATCCTGGGTGTGCCGGCACCGGAACCCATGCCGGAGCTGGCCTGACGAATTACCGACTGCCGGCGGATGATTCCGCCAGGCAGGCGGCTATGTTGATGATCTCGGCGTCCGTCCGGTCGGCGCGATT
>JALRBG010000013.1 GCA_023257855.1 Pseudomonadales bacterium
GGCCGCCGAGGCCTGGAGCGCGCGCAAGCCGATCCAGCAGGGCGGTTTGCTCAAGTTCGTCTACGGTGGGGAATACCACGCCTACAACCCGGACGTGGTCAACACCCTGCAGGCCGCCGTGCAGCAGGGCGACTATGCCAAGTACAAGGAATACTCCGCGCTGGTCGATACCCGTCCGGTGTCGATGATCCGCGACCTGCTCAAGGTCAAGCTGGCGGACAAGCCGCTGTCGCTGGACGAGGTTGAGCCGTTCGAGGAAATTCTCAAGCGCTTCGACTCCGCCGGTATTTCCCTTGGTGCCCTGTCGCCGGAAGCCCACGAGGCCATCGCCGAGGCGATGAACCGTCTGGGCGCCCGCTCCAACTCCGGTGAAGGCGGTGAAGACCCGGCCCGTTACGGCACGGTTAAGAGCTCGAAGATCAAGCAGGTGGCTACCGGCCGCTTTGGCGTGACCCCGGAATACCTGGTCAATGCCGAAGTGCTGCAGATCAAGGTGGCCCAGGGCGCCAAGCCCGGTGAGGGCGGCCAGCTGCCGGGCGGCAAGGTCAATCCGCTGATCGCGCGTCTGCGTTACGCGGTGCCGGGCGTGACCCTGATTTCGCCGCCGCCGCACCACGACATCTACTCGATCGAAGACCTGGCGCAGCTGATCTATGACCTCAAGCAGGTCAATCCGCAGGCGCTGGTATCGGTCAAGCTGGTGGCCGAGGCCGGTGTAGGTACCATCGCCGCCGGCGTGGCCAAGGCTTACGCCGACCTGATCACCATCTCCGGTTACGACGGTGGTACCGGCGCCTCTCCGATCACCTCGATCAAGTACGCCGGCGCGCCGTGGGAACTCGGCCTGGCTGAAACCCACCAGACCCTGCGTGGCAATGACCTGCGCGGCAAGGTGCGGGTGCAGACCGACGGTGGTCTGAAGACTGGTCTGGACGTGATCAAGGCCGCCATCCTCGGCGCCGAGAGCTTCGGCTTCGGCACCGCGCCAATGATCGCCCTGGGTTGCAAATACCTGCGTATCTGCCACCTGAACAACTGCGCCACCGGTGTCGCCACCCAGGACAAGCGCCTGCGTGACAAGCATTTCATCGGCCAGGCGGAAATGGTCATGAACTATTTCCGTTTCGTAGCCGAAGACACGCGCCAGTGGCTGGCGCGTCTCGGTATTGAGAAACTGACCGATATCATTGGCAGGACCGACCTGCTCGAGCGCCTGCCGGCGCAAACCGAGAAGCAGGCCAACCTGGACTTTTCCCGCCTGTTCCACAATGACCTGATTCCGAAGGACAAGGATCGCTTCTGCGTAACTGAAAGGAACGTGCCGAAGGACAAGGGTGAGCTGGCCGAGCAGATGGTCAAGGATGTACTGCCTGCCATCGAGAACAAGAACGGCGGCATATTCAATTACAAGGTGCAGAACTTCAACCGTTCCATCGGCGCCCGCCTGTCCGGCGAAATCGCGAAGCGTTACGGCAACCAGGGTATGAATGATGCTCCTGTTAACCTGCGCCTGACCGGTTCATGCGGACAGAGTTTCGGCGTCTGGAATGCCGGCGGTCTGCACATGCACCTGACTGGTGATGCAAACGACTATGTGGGCAAGGGCATGGCCGGCGGCAAGCTGGTTGTCGTGCCGCCCGCCGGCAGCAGCTTCCTCACCCAGGATACCGCGATCATCGGCAACACCTGTCTGTATGGCGCGACCGGGGGCAAGCTGTTCGCCTCGGGCACGGCGGGTGAACGCTTCGGCGTACGCAATTCCGGTGCACAGGCCGTCGTAGAGGGTGTTGGTGACCACTGCTGCGAGTACATGACTGGCGGTCTCATCACGGTACTTGGCCGTACCGGTCACAACTTTGGTGCAGGCATGACTGGCGGATTCGCCTATGTGCTCGACCTCGACAAGGATTTTGTCGACAAGTACAACCATGAACTGGTGGAAGTGCACCGTATCCGCATGGAAGGCATGGAAGAATACCGCAGCCATCTGCGCAGCGTGATAGAGGAGTTCGTAATCGAGACCGGCAGCGACTGGGGCAAGCACATCCTCGAGAACTTCATGGACTTCACACGCAAGTTCTGGCTGGTCAAGCCAAAGGCGGCCAGCCTGAAGATGCTGCTCAATGACGTGACCGTGACAGGAAACTAGTGGTATGTCCGATATTATCGCCAGGTCAAAAGACACCTTCCGTTTCCTTACCGAGGACCGCGAGGACCCGAAAAAGAAGTCGCTGGAAGTTCGCAAGACCGAGTTCGTCGAGATCTACCAGCCGTACGAGGCGGAAGACGCTCAGGCGCAGTCAGAGCGCTGCCTGGAATGCGGTAATCCCTATTGCGAATGGAAGTGTCCGGTCCACAACTACATTCCCAACTGGCTGAAGCTGGCCCAGGAAGACAATATCCTGGAAGCCGCCGAGCTCTGTCATCAGACCAACACCCTGCCGGAAGTGTGCGGCCGCATCTGTCCACAGGACAGGCTGTGCGAAGGCGCCTGCACCCTCAATGACGGTTTCGGCGCGGTCACCATCGGCAATGTCGAAAAATACATCGTCGACAAGGCCTTCGAGATGGGCTGGCGTCCGGATATGTCCGACGTCGTGCCCAACGGCAGGCGCGTGGCAGTGATCGGCGCTGGTCCTGCCGGCCTCGGTTGTGCCGACGTGCTCGTGCGCGCCGGGGTGAAACCGGTCGTGTTCGACAAGTACCCGCAAATCGGCGGCCTGCTGACCTTCGGCATCCCGATGTTCAAGCTGGAAAAGAGCGTCATGCACCTGCGTCGCGAAATTTTCGAGGACATGGGCATCGAGTTCCGCTTGAACACTGAAGTGGGTCGCGACATCGCTTTTGACAAACTGGTCAAGGACTTCGACGCGGTGTTCCTGGGTATGGGCACCTACACCTACATGAAGGGTGGTTTCCCCGGCGAGGACCTGGCCGGTGTTTACGAATCCCTGCCTTACCTTATCGGGAACACCAACCACCACATGAAATATCAGAAAGACCTGGCGGAATACATCAGCATGGAAGGCAAGAAAGTCATCGTGCTGGGTGGTGGCGATACTGCCATGGACTGTGTGCGCACCGCCGTGCGCCAGGGCGCGGAGTCGGTGACCTGCGTTTATCGCCGCGATCAGGAAAACATGCCCGGATCGCGCCGCGAAGTGCGCAATGCCAAGCAGGAGGGCGTGAAGTTCGTATTCAACCACCAGCCGGTGGAGATCATCGGCGACCGCGGCAACGCCGCCGGTGTGAAATTCGTCAAGACGCGCATGGGCAAACCCGATGCCAACGGCCGCCGTCAGGCAGAAGTCATTCCTAACAGCAAGGTGGTCATGGAAGCGGACGCCGTGCTTATCGCTTTCGGTTTCCAGCCGAGCCCGGCACCGTGGTTTGCCGATTTTGGCATCAACACCGACGACAAGGGCAGGGTGCTGGCACCGGAACAGGGCACCTACCCGTTCCAGACCACCAACCCGAAAGTGTTCTCCGGCGGCGACATGGTGCGCGGTGCCGACCTCGTGGTTACGGCCATCTGGGAAGGCCGCCAGGCAGCCAACAGCATTCTCGATTACCTGGAAGTCTGATAACTGAGCCTTCATGACTGAACTGAAAAACGACCGATTCCTCCGGGCACTGCTCAGGCAGGACGTGGATGTGACCCCGGTATGGATGATGCGTCAGGCCGGACGTTACCTGCCGGAATACCGCGCGGTCAGGGAAAAGGCCGGCGATTTCATGAGCCTGTGCCAGAATCCGGAACTCGCCTGCGAGGTTACCCTGCAGCCCTTGCGCCGCTACGCGCTGGATGCGGCAATTCTTTTCTCAGACATCCTCACCATTCCTGACGCCATGGGCCTGGGCCTGTATTTTGCCGCCGGCGAAGGGCCGAAGTTTCGCAAGCCCGTTCAGACTCCCGCCGATGTCGAGGCAATTGATGTCGTGGATACGGAAAAGGACCTGGGCTATGTGCTGGATGCAATCAGGCTGATTCGCCGCGAACTGAATGGCAGTGTGCCCCTGATCGGTTTCTCCGGCAGTCCCTGGACCGTGGCCACCTACATGGTGGAAGGCGGCTCCAGCAAGGAGTTCGCGCGCATCAAGTCCATGCTCATGAACACACCGGAGATCATGCACCAGCTGCTCGAGAAACTGGCGCAGTCAGTGATCGGCTACCTCAATGCCCAAATCGTTGCGGGCGTCCAGGCCGTGCAGATCTTCGATACCTGGGGCGGGGCGCTCAGTTCCCATGCCTACCAGGAGTTTTCCCTCTCCTACATGAAGAAAATCGTAGCCGGGCTTATTCGTGAGCAGGATGGACGCAAAATACCCGTCATCCTGTTCACCAAAAACGGCGGCCACTGGCTGGAAGCGATCGCGGAAAGCGGTTGCGACTGCATTGGCCTCGACTGGACGCTGCCGATCAATGAGGCCCGTGCCCGTGTTGGTGACCAGGTTTCATTGCAAGGCAACATGGACCCGGCCGTCCTTTATGGCAAACCTGATGCCATTCGCAAGGAAGTCGGATTGATCCTGGAGCAATTCGGCAACGGCAATGGCCATGTCTTCAACCTCGGCCACGGCATTCACCAGCATGTGAACCCCGAACATGTCACGGCTTTCGTCGATGCCGTGCATGAATTGTCCGCGCAGTATCACCAGTAAGTACCGGCAGCGTCATGGCGGCAACTCCTGACTTCTCCGGTTATGCCTTCATCTCGATCGGCGCCAACCTGCCTTCCGGCGCCGGTGACCCGATCGATACCATCATGACTGCATTCAGCAAGCTGGAAGATATCTCCCGTGACGAGATCCTGAAATCCTCCATCTATGTGACCAGTCCGGTCGACAGTCCTGCCGGCACGCCAGATTTCCACAATGCGATGGCCGGCATCATTCCGAAAGAAAATGAAACGCCCACCTCCCTGCTGCATAAACTGCAGGCCATGGAAAACGCCGCCGGCCGCACCCGCAGCGGCATCAGAAACGAAGCCCGCACCCTGGACCTGGATCTTGTGTTGTTTGGAGCACACCGTGTCGACACCGCCGAATTGACCCTGCCGCATCCTAGGGCCGCTTCAAGGAAATTCGTCATGGAACCCCTGGCGGAGCTTGCTGGCAATGATTTTG
The DNA here is from genome assembly GCA_023257855.1 of Pseudomonadales bacterium. GTDB lineage: Bacteria > Pseudomonadota > Gammaproteobacteria > Pseudomonadales > Pseudohongiellaceae > Eutrophocola. The sequence goes on from JALRBG010000013.1 coordinate 5,128, forward strand.
AATTTCCGGGGACCGCAATGACAGTGGCTGAAATACTGGACGGTATAGCGGGCCAGTCGGTTCAAAAGCTCTAAGTGAATTCTGATAACTCGGAGTGAAGCCACCTGGGTGAAACAGCATGGTATTGATTTTTTTATCAGGACCGGATCAGCAGTCCGGGAAATATCGGTGCCGTATCAGCAATACTGCAGGCAAAAAAAACCCCGGCTGGGGTGCCGGGGTCAATATCAGGCTAGTGAGACCAAAATCATCAGGGGAAATGATTTGATTAAAATGCTACGCCATCCCCCGGCGAGGTCTGCGAATTGATTCACAATCCACCAGGAGTTTCGTGAACCAATTCACAGTTCCGGTCGGTAAATTCTAGATATCCAGTTCGCGGGTCAGATCGAAACCGCCCTTGTCGTTCAGCTCGAAATCGCCGTCCATGACCGCGTACATCCACGCGGCGGATTTTTTCATGCCCCCAAGCGGATACAGGTGGACCTGGGTGATGCCACACTCGGGATCGTTGGCCTGGTAGTTGGCCAGGTCGCGGGTGATCTTGTCGGGCATGCGGGTGGTCATCAGCTTGGCGATGTTGGCCGCCTGGCGGGTGATTACGCGCATGGACGGGCCGATACCGCAGGCCTTGGCGTGGGCCATCAGGGTCTTGATGGTGGCCAGGCCGGGAAGGCCGATATGGATTGGCAGTTCATTGCCTTCACTGCGAATTCGCTTGTCCCATTCGATGATCGGTTCTGCTTCGAAACAGAATTGGGTAGTGATGTACATGTCGATGCCATGCTCCTTGGCATAGGCATTTTTTTCCAGCAGGGCGGCAGTGACATCAGCCGGGGGAATGTCCGGGGACCCTTCTGGGTGACCGGCGACACCGAGTGTCTTGATGCCGTATTTCTGGAACAGGTCCAGGCGCAGGATTTCCATGGAACTGGAGAAGTCGCCTACGGGGTTGTCGACGCCGCCGCCGATCAGCAGGGCTTCTTCCACGCCGCACTCGTCCTGGAAAATTTTCAGGGTGTCTTCAAAGAACTGCTTGTTCGGGATGGAGCGTGCGGCAAAGTGAGGCACGGGCTTCATGTCTTCGGCATGGAGGCGCTTGACGGTTGCCACGGTGTCCTTGATATCGGAACCCGGCAGGAAGGTCACGAACACGGTGGTTTGCGGACGCAGGAGGTGACGGAAATCCTCGATCTTGACGGCGCCGCCCGGGGTTACCTCGACGGAGGTATTTTCCAGGAACTTGAGAATATTCTGCTTTTCATCTGACATGGTTTATTTACCCTGAACAAAGCCCCTGACAGATGATCCTGCACTGCCTTCCCCCGCATAAAGCGCCGGAAATCAGGGGGGTTATGGTCGAAAAAGCGGCTATTCTATAGGCTAGCCGGGCCTGCGGCAAACGCGATTATCGCCTCTGTCAGGGCGGCGAGGTCGGCCGCGTCGATGACATAGGGAGGCATGATGTAGGTCAGCCTGCCGAAGGGCCTGATCCAGACGCCCCGGTCCACGAAAAAGGCCTGGGCTTTCGCCATGTCGACCGCTGCTTTCATTTCCACCACGCCGATGGCGCCCAACACCCGGACCTCCTCGACACTGTCCAGGTCCCGGCAGGGGGCCAGTTCCCGCGACAGTTGCGCCTCGATGGCGGCCACCCGGGAGCGCCAGTCACCGTCCTCCAGCAAGTCGATGCTGGCCAGGGCGCAGGCGCAGGCCAGCGGGTTGGCCATGAAAGTCGGGCCATGCATGAAAACGCCCCGGTTCCTGGAAATGCCCTCTGCCACCCGGTCCGTGCACAGCGTGGCGGCCAGGGTCATGTAGCCGCCGGTCAGCGCCTTGCCGAGACAAAGGATGTCGGGACTGATGCCGGCATGTTCACAGGCAAACAGCTTGCCGCTGCGGCCAAAGCCGGTGGCGATTTCGTCGGCGATCAACAGGACGCCGAATTCATCGCACAGTTTGCGAACCTGCCCGAGATAATCCGCGGAATAAAAGTACATGCGTCCGGCGCCCTGGACCACGGGCTCGAGAATCACTGCGGCAATTTCATCGCCATGCGCCTCAAGCAGGCTGCGCATATTCTCGACATCATCCGCATGCGCACTGCCGCCGAACCGGCAGCGGGGTGCTTCGGCAAAATAATGCTGCTGCAGGATGCCGGAGAAATTTTCGTGCATGCCTGTCACGGGATCGCAAACTGCCATCGCGGCAAAGGTGTCGCCGTGGTAGCCCTTGCGAATGGTCAGCAGTTTATGCCGCGCCGGTTCATTCTGGTTTTGCCAGTATTGCAGCGTCATTTTGATGGCCACTTCCACGGCGACGGAACCGCTGTCGCTGAGGAAAACCTTTTGCAGAGGGGCGGGTGTGAGCGCCACCAGTTTACGGGCCAGTTCCACCGCGGGGGCGTGGGTAAGACCGCCAAACATCACATGGGCCATGTTGCCCAGCTGACTTGTTACGGCAGCGTTCAGGCGCGGGTGGTTGTAACCGTGAATGACACTCCACCAGGATGCCATGCCGTCAACAAGCTCGGTGCCGTTTTCCAGGGTAAGCCGGACGCCGTTCGCCCTGGTCACCGGGTAAACCGGCAGCGGCCGGTCCATGGAGGTATAGGGATGCCAGAGGTGTCTTCTGTCGAATTCGAGATCGATCATCCAATCCATTTTAGGTGAATCGTTGTGGATGTACTAACTGGAATAGTAGAGGAAAGAGGAAAGAGGAAAGGCATGCATCAAAGAATTGTTCTGGCCAGTGCCCATACGTGTACTTCCGCGGCGCCGTGCCGGAGCAGCACACGGGCCAGTTCGCCGATGGTGGTGCCGGTAGTGACGACGTTGTCGACAATAGCCACCATCTGCCCGGGTTCAAAGCTGGTGTTTTCTGACATGCGAAAGGCGCCGCGCAGGTTTTGTCGTCGTGCGGCCGTACTGAGACCGGCCTGTTGTGGTGTTTCATGCATGCGGTATACCAGGTCGTGCCGGATCGTAATCTGCAGCGGTCCGGACAACCACCGGGCGATTTCGAGCAACTGGTTATAGCCCCGCTCCCGCAGGCGGCCCTGGTGCAACGGTACCGGTACCATGAGGTCGGGCAGGCGTGACAAGCGGTAGTGCTGCGCAATATAGCGGCACGCCTCGGCGGCAAGTTCTTTCCCGTTCACCAGGCGGTGATGGTACTTGAAAGCGGATGCCAGGACAGGGAGGGGCGGACTGTAGCTGAATGGCGCCAGGAGCCGGACCTGCGGTGGCGGCAGTACCTGGCAGGTACCGCAAAGCGCCTCTCCCTGTATTCCCGGCGGCAGCGGCAGAACACAGCGCAGGCAGGGATGCAGGAGCCGGGGCAGGCCGGATTCACAAGCCGCACACAGGTCGCGCCCGGGTTGGCCTGATTGGCGGCACAGGATGCAGGCCGGCGGCAGCAGCCAGAACTGCACATTATTTAACCACTTGTCCACGGTTTTTGGGATGTTGGTTGACATGGTAAGATGCGTCCCTGTGCCGCCTGGCCCCAGTGTAGTCGTGAATTTCCTGGATGCCATGCCGACCGCCAACCGACAGACCAGCAACCAGGACACCACCCGATGACCGCCACACTGCGCCATGACTGGACCTTCGAAGAAGTGAAGGCCCTGTTCGACAAGCCGTTCAATGATCTTTTATTCCAGGCCCACAGCATCCACCGGGCGCATTTCGACCCCAACGCCGTTCAGGTAAGCACGCTGTTGTCCATCAAGACCGGCGCCTGTCCGGAGGATTGCAAGTACTGCTCGCAGAGCGGCCACTACAACACCGAACTGGAAAAGGAAAAACTGCTGGCGGTCGAGAAGGTGCTGGAAGAGGCGCGCAAGGCCAAGGCCAGCGGTGCTTCACGCTTCTGCATGGGCGCCGCGTGGAAGCATCCCTCCAAGAAAGACTTTCCCCTAGTCCTGGATATGGTCCGCGGCGTCAGGGCGCTCGGCATGGAAACCTGCATGACTCTCGGTGCACTCAGCGAGGCTCAAACTATGGCACTCGCGGAAGCAGGTCTCGATTACTACAACCACAATATCGACACTTCCCGTGATTACTACAAAACCATTATCAGCACGCGCACCTTCGAGGACCGGCTCGACACGCTGGCCCATGTCCGTGATGCGGGCATCAAGGTCTGCTGCGGCGGCATCGTCGGCATGGGCGAGGAGGCGGACGACCGCATCGATTTTCTCAGGGAGCTGGCGAACCTGCCGGTACATCCAGACAGCGTGCCGATCAACAACCTTGTGAAGATCAAAGGTACGCCGCTGGAACATGCCGAAGACCTGGACCCCTTTGACTTCATTCGCATGATCGCCGTGGCCCGCATCCTGATGCCGCAGTCACACGTCAGGTTGTCCGCCGGGCGCGAGGAAATGAATGACCAGACCCAGGCCTTGTGTTTCTTCGCCGGCGCCAATTCCATTTTCTACGGCGAGAAACTGCTGACCACCTCGAACCCGCTGGAAAATGACGACATGCAGTTGTTCAGGCGACTGGGCATCCATCCGGAAACGGTGACCGAGCATACGGACGGCAAACCCTTACTGGAACCGGTCACCCCGGAAGCCTCGGGTTTCTACAACGCGATGGCCCGCTAAACACCGCGGCATTTGCATGAAATCATTCCGGCAGGAACTGCGCCAGCAATTACAGGCCCGCGACGAAGACCGCCTGTTGCGGCACCGGCATATCCTGCATTCCCCGCAGGGCACCGAGATCATCCTCAACGGTGAGCATGTCACCAGTTTCTGTAGCAATGACTACTTGGGTCTTGCCGGACATCCCGATGTCATCCAGGCTTACCATGACGGCCTTGAGCAATTCGGTGCCGGCAGCGGTGCTTCACACCTTGTCAGCGGCCACATGGCTGCGCACCATGATCTGGAAGAGGAGCTTGCCACGTTCACCGGCCGCAGCCGGGCGCTGGTGTTTTCCAGCGGCTATATGGCCAATATCGGCGTCATCACCACCCTGGTCGGCAAGGGTGACAGCATCTTCGAGGATCGCCTCAATCACGCATCGTTACTCGATGGCGGACTGTTCAGTGGTGCGGCATTTCGCCGCTACCCTCACCTGGATGCCGGTGCCCTGGAAGTACTGCTGAACGCTGCAGACTCGAAACGCAAACTCGTGGTCAGCGACGGCGTATTCAGCATGGACGGCGACATGGCAGACCTGCCACAGCTGGTGAATGCCGCGATGAAACATGACGCCTTGCTCATGATCGATGATGCGCACGGGTTCGGCGTACTCGGGGAAGACGGCGGAGGCACCGCGGCCTTCTGGCGGGAGCAGGGACATGACATCGACGAGGACAACCTGCAGATACTCATCGGCACTTTCGGCAAGGCTTTCGGCGCCAGCGGCGCCTTCGTCGCGGGCAGCGAGGAGCTCATCGAGACCCTGATCCAGTTTTGCAGACCCTATATATACACCACGGCGATGCCGCCCGCGCAGGCCGAAGCCATTCGTGCCAGCCTGAAGCTGGTCAGGAAAGACCGCTGGCGCCGGGAGTACCTGGCGCACCTGGTGACACGCTTCCGCCATCACAGCGATGACCTTGGGCTGGAACTGCTGCCGTCACGGACACCGATCCAGGCCATCGTACTCGGCGATGTCGAACTCACCCTCAAGGCCAGTGCATGCCTGCTGGAGGCAGGGGTGTTCGTATCCGCTATTCGCCCGCCCACGGTTGCGCCGGGCAGCGCCCGACTGCGCGTGACCTTCAGTGCCATTCACACGGAAGAGCAGTTCCTGAAACTGCTGCATGCCCTGGAAGGCGTGGCCAGACTCAAGGGACAGGCTGTCGGGCAATGACAGTATTCAATCCCCTGCCGGTTTCCAGTCGCGTGGCGCGTTCCTTCGGCAGGGCGGCGCAGCACTATGATCGCCACGCCCGTTTCCAGCGCGACGTAGCCGACCAGCTGGCCGCCCGCATCAGCGTCACCGAAGTCGAGGATATGCTCGATCTCGGCAGCGGGACCGGCTACTGTGCGCAGCGCCTGCAACCGCGTTATCCCGATGCAAACGTGACCAGCCTGGATATTTCCACGGCGATGCTTGCCCATGCCCGCCAGCAGGCAACAGGCGCCGGGCAGCACTGGGTGTGTGGTGATGCGCAGACGTTGCCGTTTCGCGACAGCAGCTTCGATCTCGTGGTGTCCAGCCTTACCCTGCAATGGTGTGCGTCGCCGGAACGCTGTTTTACCGAGCTGCATCGTATTCTCAAACCGGGCGGGCAGGCCTGGGTCAGCACCCTGGCTGAACATACCCTGGAAGAACTGCGTGCCAGCTGGGCGGCTGTGGATGACTATGTTCACGTCAACAGTTTTCTCACCCTGCCGGCGATCGAGGCGGCTGCACAGTGTGCGCCGTTCGCCACTATCACGGTGGAGAATCGTCGGGACCGGTATTTCTATGAGTCACTCTCCGCGCTGGCGAAGGAACTGAAGGGGATCGGGGCCAACAACCTCAATGACGGTCAGGCCAGCGGCCTGACGGGCAAGCGCAAGCTGCAGCAGCTCAAGTCTGCTTTCGAAATGAATCACATCGCGGGCAAGGGCATCCCGGTCACGTATGACCTGGTATTCATCGCCCTGGAGAAGCCTTAAGCAATGCCAACAGTATTTTTTGTCACGGGTACCGATACCGATGCCGGCAAGACGCGTGTGGCATGCGCCATACTCGCCTCTGCCAGGCAGCATGGATATTCCACTGCGGCGCTCAAGCCGGTGGCTGCCGGCGTGAACGCGGACGGGGTCAACGAGGATGTGGTCCTGCTGCACCGCGAGTGCACACTGGAGCTGTCGCCGCGTGACATTAATCCTGCCTGTTTCAGTGACCCCGTAGCCCCGCACATCTGTGCGGCTGAAGCCGGCGTTTCCCTGACCGCACAAGCACTCGCCCGGCAGTGCCGGCCTGTACTGGACCGGCAGGCGGACCTGACCCTGGTGGAAGGGGCAGGGGGCTGGAAGGTGCCGCTCAATTCACGGGAGACCCTTGCCGACCTGGCCACGCAGCTGGATATTCCCGTCATCCTGGTAGTGGGCATGCGCCTGGGCTGCCTGAATCATGCCCTGCTGACCGCGCAGGCAATCGCAGCGGACGGCGCCACGCTGGCCGGCTGGGTCGCGAATCGTGTGGATAGCGACATGCAGCGGTATGAGGAAAACCTGGCCACCCTGAAGGCCCTGTTGCCGGCCCCCCTGGTGGCGGAAATGCCCCGCCTGGACCCCGGTGAATCGGGCGCCCGCTACATCGACCTGCACACGCTTATGGTGTGATTTTCCGGGGACCTGACCCAGATCAAGGGCCCCGCATGGACGCCAGCGGGCGCCGCTGAGTATAATCGCGGCCTGTTTTTGCTCCGGATTTACGGTCCGAGCCGCAAAAGGTAATAGTCATGAATCACGATCCACAACGACCCATCGTCGTCTGTGCCCTGTATCATTTCGTCCGCCTGGACGACTTCGAATCCCTGCGTGAACCGCTGCTGCAGTGCATGCTGGACAACCAGGTCGGCGGCACGCTCATCCTGGCCAGTGAAGGCGTCAACGGCACCATCGCGGGCACCCGCGAAGGCGTCGATGCCGTTCTCGACTGGCTGAGAAGCGATCCTCGCCTCGCAGCTCTCGCTTGCAAGGAAAGCTATGACGACGAAATCCCGTTTTACCGGGCCAAGGTGAAGCTGAAAAAAGAAATCGTTACGATGGGTGTCGAAGGCATCAATCCCAATCGCAAGGTGGGTACGCACGTGAAGCCGGCGGACTGGAATGCCCTCATCTCCGACCCGGGCGTTTTGCTCATCGACACGCGCAATCGCTACGAGGTGGAAATCGGCACATTTGCCAACGCCGTCGACCCTGGCACCGAAAGTTTCCGTGAATTTCCTACTTACGTGGAGGCCAATCTCGACCCGGAAAAGCACACAAAAATCGCCATGTTCTGTACCGGCGGCATCCGCTGCGAGAAATCCACGGCGTACCTGAAAGAGCGGGGCTTCAAGGAGGTTTACCACCTCGAGGGCGGGATACTGAAATACCTGGAGGAGGTGCCCGAGGAAGAATCCCTGTGGCGCGGCGAGTGTTTTGTCTTCGATAATCGCGTTGCGGTGAATCACCGGCTGGAAAAGGGTGGTTACGACCAGTGTCATGCCTGCCGCCTGCCGATCACCGAAGAAGACAAGCTGAGCGACAGGTACGAGAAAGGAGTCAGTTGCCCGCGTTGTTACGACCGGCTGTCCGGCGAGGACAGGCAGCGATTCCGTGAGCGGGAAAAGCAGATGGCGCTGGCCTCAAGCCGCGGCGAAAACCACCTGGGATCCGCAGTCACTGAACACATCCTGGAGCGCAAGCGGGCCAAGAAGAACTTCAAGGCACAGCAGCAGCGCTTCGAGAAAAGCAAGGCGGCAAACCCTTGAAAACGGCTGTCATTCAACCGGGGTTACCTATTTTTTTCTCATTCGGCGGGTAGTCTCTGCTGACGGGAATGGTTCACCGAAACACTGTAATGATCGGAAATACACAACACCACAAACAAGAAATAGAAGCAGGACAGAAACGGAACTATGAATACAAAATTTATCCCCCTGGTCATCATCGTCGTCATTCTCCTGGGAGGCCTGTACTGGGTTTTCGGGCTGCCCATGGTCGGAGATCCGGAAATCCCGACATCGCCCGAAGCCATTGCCCGCGGTGAATACATCTACAACGCCGGCGGCTGTGCGGCATGCCACCAGCCGGAAGGCACCGAGGCGGCGATTGGCGGTTATGTCATCGAAGTGGAGAACCCTTTCCCCAACACCTTCTATACACCGAACATCACACCGGATGAAGAAACCGGCATCGGCGGCTGGACCGGCCGGAATTTCATCCTGGCGCTGAAACATGGCCGCTCCCCGTCAGGCGGTTTTTACTGGCCGTCATTCCCATACCGCACCTACAGGAACATGACCGATGAGGATGTGCTCGACCTGGCTGCCTATGTCATGTCCATGGAGCCGGTAAATCATGACAATCCCGACCATGTCCTGCCGGCCTGGCAGTTTGATTTCCTCATGGCGGGCTGGAACATCCTGGCCGATGTCATGGAAGGCGAGCCGCCCGCCATCGATCAAAGCAATGAGCAGATGGTACGCGGCGCCTACCTTGCCCGCGCTCTTGGCCACTGTGGCGAGTGCCACACACCGAGGAACGAACTCGGCATGATGATTTTGCCGGAGGAATTTACCGGCTCAGATATCGTCAGTGCACCCATCAACGAGGAAGCGCTGTCCAGCTGGACCGCCTATGACTTCGTCGGCCTGCTGGAACTGGGCATGACCGCCAGTTTCGATTTTGTCGGCGGCGAAATGGCCGACGTGATCGAACACACATCCAGGCTGTCGCAGGAAGACAAGGACGCCTATGCCGCGTTCTTTACCCGTGGCAATGATGGCAGCGGCGGTGGGGACGATTTCAATTTCGATTGATCGGCGAATTTATCCCGCCCAAAAAAAACGCCCCTCGAGAGGGGCGTTTTTGTTCGTGTCGCTTTTGTGCTGAATATCAATCCAGACGGAAACGGTCGTGGCAGGCGCCACACTTCGGACCGATCTGGCCGACAGCCTCGCGGACACCAGCGGCACCCTGGCTTGCCAGAATTTCTTTGGCGGCCATGGCACCGTCAACCAGGTCCTGTGCCAACTGGGCAAAGTCTGCCTGGCTGTCCCAGATGGTATCGGCAGCGCGGGTAGTGACACTGTTGCTGCGAGTATCAGCCATGGCAAAAAGGTCGGGAATCATCGGTGCCAGCATGGCGACACGATCGGCGGCAAGAGAAGCCGCTTCAGCGTCGAAGTCACCGCCACGCGCCATCTGGCCCAGCGGACCGTTGGCAAAAGACAACATCTGGAAAACAGACTGGCGACGTTTTACGGCAGCCGCTGCATCCTCATCGGACATCTGGGCCATGGCCCCGACGGAAAAAATAGAGCTGGCGATGATCGCTCCGGTTACTAAGAGTTTCTTCATTATTTGTTCCCCACTCTCGTCAGTTAATAGTTAGTTAATAAGGTTGTTAAAAAAAGTTGGACCTGAAATTTTATGCCAGTAGTCAGATGGTGACATTGATATGGCTTTTTTTACTACCTTTTCCTTACCGGGATGCCAAATGTAATCTTTACACCTGCTTCCGACAAGTCTTGGCAGTGAACAGCGTTTGTTTTTACCTTGGTGTGTGTTGCTGCCTCGGGCTATTTTGCCATGTTCGTTCACGTCTGTCTGCCTTTTTGACCAAATTTAGTCCGTTTACAGGGCAATTAATATCTTTTAATTCAATTGCTTACAGTAGATAATCCTGCCCTGTAAGCTTGGATGCCAGTATCGGCGATTTTTACTGAATACAGACTTAATCCGGGAAAGCGGATTCGAAGTTCCTTAATGATTGCACAATGTATCCGGGCATGTTTTCGTGTTGCTCATGCCATGAAAACAGCAGCATTTGACCCGCATGGATGACTTCGTTAAGTTTTCGCTTCCCACACAAGGTGATGCCAATGGCCAAGAAACCGACCCCATTCAATTTTGAAGAAGCCCTGGAAACTCTCGAAGGACTGGTCCAGGCCATGGAGGACGGAGAGCTGACCCTGGAAGAGTCCCTCAAGACCTTCGAGCAGGGCATCAAGCTGACCCGTGAGTGCCAGTCGGCACTGGAAAAGGCCGAGCAGAAGGTCCAGGTGCTGGTGAGCAGCGACGATCTTCCCGAAGCCGAACCCTTTGATAGTGAGGATGACGGAGACCAGTAGTAACTGCGTTACGCCGCGTCATCATCACATGGACACCTCCGCCTATATCAAATCCCTGCAGGACCGGGCCTCTGCCGAACTCAGGCAGCGGCTTGCCGTGCCTGGAATCGCGCCCGCCCTGGAAGAGGCCATGCAATATGCCGTGCATAACGGCGGCAAGCGTATCCGGCCCGTTCTTGCCTATGCTGCCGCCGAGGCAGTGGGAGGTGCACTTGCCGATGCTGACAGTTGCGCCTGCGCCGTTGAACTGATCCATGCCTATTCCCTGGTGCATGACGATTTGCCAGCCATGGATGACGACGCATTGCGACGCGGGCAGCCCACCTGCCATATCCGTTTTGGGCAAGCCACGACCATCCTTGCCGGCGATGCCCTGCAGTCACTGGCATTTGAAGTGCTCAGCCAGCCATCCGGCAAGTCCCGGGATATTGCCGCCATGGTCAGCACCCTAGCGCAAGCTGCCGGCTGGCAGGGCA
>JALRBG010000022.1 GCA_023257855.1 Pseudomonadales bacterium
TGGGCCCGGGCGAGTGCGGTCGCCAGCAGAAGCAAGGCAATGGCTGTGTATTTCAGACCCTGGGGCATGCGAAATTTTGATGCTGACACTGAAAAAGCCCATGATACACTGGCTCGCTTACAAGAAAACCAGGACATACCAGGGGAAGATATGCGCATTAAACCGTTTCTGAAAACAGCAGCGACCATACTGCTCCTCGCATCCACGTCATTTTCCTTTGCCCAGCAGTTGGGCCACTTCGAACGCATCAAGGTGCTCGGGCCGTCCCTGCAGGGAAATCTCTCAGGCGATGACGCCCTGCGCGATGTTTCCGTCTACCTGCCGCCGTCTTATGCAAGCAGCCCGGAGCGGCGCTACCCGGTCATTTACCTACTGCACGGCTACACCGATTCCGACGAGCGCTGGTTCGGCCTGGTGGGTAATCATTTCGTGAACGTACCAAATGCGGTGGACGACGCGTGGCGCAATGGCGCGGCGGAAATGATCATCGTCATGCCCAATGCCTATACCCGTTTCGCCGGCAGCATGTATTCCAACTCGGTGGTCACCGGCGACTGGGAATCCTACGTGGCGAAGGACCTGGTGGCCTATATCGACAATCATTACCGCACCATTGCCGAGCGTGACAGCCGCGGCCTGGCCGGCCACTCCATGGGCGGTTACGGCACCCTGCGCATCGGCATGAAGTATTCCGAAGTGTTCGCCGCCCTGTATGCCATGAGCCCCTGCTGCATGGGATTCAACCCGAATCCCACGGCACAGCAGTATGCCGAGGCGTTGGCCATCGAAACCGATGAGCAGTTCCAGGCGGCCAGTTTTGGCGGCAAGGCCGGCCTTGCTTCAGCAGCGGTCTGGTCGCCCAATCCGGACAACCCGCCGTTCTATCTGGACATGCCGGTCAAGGATGGCGAGATGCAAATCGATGTAGTGGCCAGGTGGGCGGCCAATGCGCCACTGGTATTCGTGCACCAGTACATTCCGCAGCTGAAATCTTTCGAAGAGATCTATATCGATGCGGGTGACCGGGATGTCGGCATCGCCCAGACTGTCCGGGAGATGTCGGGCATTCTTGGGACATACGGCGTCAAGCACTGGTCCGAGATCTATGGCGGCGACCATGTCGACGGCATTCATGCGCGCATCTCCACGCACCTGATGCCGATGTTTTCCGAGGTGCTCGACCAGGAGTAAGGCCGCAGGGCGGTTCGTCACCCGGACTTCAGTCCTTGTCCTTCCGGTAGCTCAGGAGGGTTTCGAAGTTGCCGATCACCATGCGGCTGCCGTCGAAGGGCATGTCGCCGAGGTCCGCCATGCGCGGATCGTTGTACATGCCCTCGTGGGCCTTGACCGCCGCTTCCTGGTCGGGCCAGGCGACCCATGACATGACGATCTTTTCACCGGGCTCCGCTTTCACGGCCTTGCGGAAATCGGTCACCTCGCCATCCTCGATATAGGCTTCCCAGTTTTCACAGATCTCGACGGCGCCGTAATCCTTTGCCACTTCGGCGAACAGGGTGGCAATGCGCAGGTAGTCGTCTTTCCTGTCTTCGGGCACGCCGATGATGTACGCGCTTATATACATACCAAAGTCCCTGTAAAGGCCGGATGCGTGGATGTCAAAGTGGAATGAAGGCCAGTGCGTTGTTCGGGTTCAGCGGAATGACCAGCTGCTTCTGTACCGAGTCATAACACATGGAGGCGGCGCTCGGTACGCCCGTGGCGATCACTTCCGCTGCCTGGCCCGGTACGACCCTGGACACGCTGCCGAAGCGTACGCTGCTGACATAGCGCGTGTTGTCCTCGGTCACGATCACGCCGTCATTGCCACCCTCGGCCGCATGGTCGATGCGCACGACTTCGCCGTCGGGGCTGTAGGTAATGACCGCGTTGTCGTTGATGTTGACCACCACGATATTGCCGTCGCGGTCGATGGCAACACCGTTGGGCACATTGATGGGGGCGCCCTGAGCGAACACCGAGCTTTGTCCGTCAGGTGTCACCTTGTAGATCAGCTCCGGGTCGCGGGAATTGGAGATGTAGGCGGTGCCGTCCTCGGTGACGCCGATACCGTTGAGTATCGTGGCACCGGGCACGGCGACGGAAGCCAGGGGCCTGCCGGTAGCGAGGTCGAAGGAGCGCAGGTAGCCGCTGTCCACGGTATAAAGGTTGCCGCCGGCGATGGCACTGCCAAGCGGGTCACGCAGGTCCAGGCCGTCGCGGGTGGCACCGATCCATTTGGCGGTGTGCACGCTGCCGTCGGGATTGATCAGTGATACGAAGCCATCAGGCTCGGCGTTTTCAACCCGGTTGCCGGC